>NZ_JBYRFX010000843.1:0-2036 GCF_057815775.1 Inquilinus sp. | reverse complement strand
GGTTCTCGGCGGCGTCTTGTTCCCTGGCCAAGGCCAGGTCACGGAAGGCCCGCAGCTGAGCGACCTCAGCTTGACGTCATCAGCCTATGGCCAGTCGATCACGCGCGTCTGGGGCACGATGCGGGTCAACGGCAACGTCATCTGGAGCCCCGGCCTCACGCATCACAAGCACGTCGACCGCAGCCAAGCCGGCGGCAAGGGCGGGCCGACCCAGAAGTCGATCAGCTACACCTACACCTGCAGTTTCGCGGTCGGGCTCTGCGAAGGCCCGATGGCGGCCGTCAACCGGATCTGGGCCGACACCAAGCTGATCTATGACGCCCGTGGCTCCAAGCTGGACCTGGAGATCGGCGACCTCGACTTCCGGTTCTATCCCGGCTCGGAAGACCAGATGCCCGACCCGCACATGGAAGCCCAGGTCGGCGCCGGCAAGACGTCGGCGCACCGCGGCCTCTGCTACATCCTGTTTGAAGATCTGCCGCTCGATGATTTCGGGAACCGCGTACCGTCGATCACGGTCGAGGTGTCTCGACAGGCGTCCGTGCCCAAGATCGCGGTGTCCTACACCAAGCTCCCCGATGGACCGATCACCGGCTACCAGCTCGACAAGCTGGCCGTCGATTGGGACCGAGGCCGGGCCTACATCGTGAAGGGGAGTGGGGATGCGCGCGTCGCCGGCCTACGGCGGATCAACATCTGGACGATGGAGGAGGATCGGCAGGCCAGCATCTTCGATATCACCGGCCGCACGACGGACATGTTTCCAGGCGCGGTGGTCACCGGGAACAACGGCGACATCTATTTCACCGTCCTCGCCGGCAGCAATTTCTATCCGATCGTCTGCATCGACGGTCAATCCTGGCGGGTGAAAGCCCGCTTCGGTGACAGTCTCGGGTTTCCAGGCGTCGAAAATCAGACCAACGGCTTCGTCGGCACGTACAGGATGGCGACAACGCTCGTCTACGGCCCAGCCGGGGTCGATGAGTACGTCGCCTGTGGCTCGCTGCTCGGCAACATCGGCATCCTGAAGGGCGGTAGCCTGACCTATGTCTGGGGCGCCGGCCAGCAGGTCGACGAGCAGCAGGTCAACGGCCTATGCGGCGGGATGCCTGGCGAGATATGGATCCTGGCCGGCAATGCCTGGGCCGACAGCATGGCGGTCGGCATCTACCGGATCCGGATCACGGCCTCGGTGTCGACCTCGCCACTGTCGCCCGGCGTGGCGACCAACGTCGAGTTCGCCAAGGTCGCGACCATCACCCCGGCCATGGTCGACGGCGCCTGGCCACACTTCCTCGGCACGCCGGGATCGTTCGTCTACGACCCGACCGACAACAGCGTGATTTTCCAGCTGCGGATGGGCAACGGCCCGACCGCCGGCCCGCAATACACCCTCAAGGTGCGGGACGGCGCCGGTCTGGTCTGGAAGACGCAGAGCTTCGTTCGGATGAACTATGACGCCTCGTCCACGGGTCAGTTTCGGCTGCGGCGAGGCCGTTACGTCCTGATCGAGAGCGGTGCGCTGCAGCAGATCGACACCACCACCGGCGCGGTCTTGTCCCTCGACAGAACCTGGGGCACCGATTTCGGGGGGGTCGGAGCGCAATGCTACGATGGCGATACCGACACGGTCATCGTCTTGTCGAACCGTGCCAACTCCGGCCCGACGCGGATCAGCATCAACAGGGTGAATGGCGCCAGCGAGCCGGTCTCGCAGATCGTCTCGGACATCTGCGGCCTGGTCGGCCTGGCCGCGCCGGACATCGATGTCAGCGAGCTGACCGACGTCATCCCCGGCTACGCCGTCGCGCGCCAAATCGCCGCCAAGGAGTGCATCCAGCCGCTGGTGGACCTGTTCCTCCTGGATGGTGTCGAGCGCGACGGCAAGTTGCGGTTCCAGCGACGGGGCCGGCCGGTCGACCGGCAACTGACCGAGGACGATCTGCTGCGCGACGGCGACGCCGTGAAGTTCGGCGAGACCCGGCGCCAGGAAGTCGATCTGCCGTCGACGGTCAGCATCACCTTCGCCGACATCG
>NZ_JBYRFX010000842.1:0-4260 GCF_057815775.1 Inquilinus sp. | reverse complement strand
TTTATATTCTTTTTTAGAGAACGATATTCCGATTATCATTCAGAAATCGGGAAACTGAGTCAATGGACAGTTCGTCCCATGGGCTCGGCATCATGCTTGGTTGGCTCACTAAGGCAACAGACGACTTTCAGGGGAAAATCCTGGATGACCACAATTTTCCAGGACCATAACCGGCAATGACAATAAAATTTGAGCTTAAAGCACCGATCCATAGCGAAATGGCTTAATCGGACTGGAATTTATTTGGTCGGATCGGCCCATCTAACAGGCCTTCCCTATGCGGCGACGGCATATCGTCACCGAACGTTCATGGCGGCGACACATGAAGGCTGCTACGACCCATCCTGTACTTCGCCGTCACAAGCCGGCGAACCCTTCAAAATCGCATGGGGGATAGGATGGATCGCACAAGGAAGCAGCGCGCCGGCCGTGCCATCGTCTGGCTTTCGGCCCTGGTCCTGGCGGCAACCGCCGCGGAACAGCGGGCCTGGGCCTGGGGCCACACCGGCCATGTCGAGATCGGCGAGATCGCTGCGCAGGCCCTGCCCGACACCATCAAGTCGATCCTGCGCACCGGCGGCTGGTCGGACGACTCGGAGACCGCCATTTCCGAATGGAATGCCGAACTCGACGTCTCCAAGGGTGCCGGCTCGATCCATGATTTCGAGCGGGATCCCGGGCATTTCGTGGATATCGACGATGCCGGGCTGGTGTTCGGCATCGTGCCGTTCAACGCCATGCCGGGATCGCGGCGCGATTTCGACACCGCCCTGCGCGCCGGCGGCCAGACGCAATACGGCACCGGCTACCTCTACTACAGCATGATCGATGGCTGGCAGCAGGTGCGGAAGGACTTCGCCTATGTCCGCGCCTACACCGTCGGCCTGCGCACCGCGTCGAACCGCGCCGACCGCGACTTCTTCGTGGAACAGCTGCAACTGCGCCGCAAGCTGCTGCTGCGCGACATCGGCGTCTGGGGCCATTACGTCGCCGATGGCAGCCAGCCGATGCATGTCTCGGTGCATTTCAACGGCTGGGGCAACTATCCCAACCCGAACAACTACACGACGGCACCGATCCACGCGCCGTTCGAGGGCACCTTCGTCAAGAGCTTCATCAGCGAACGCGCGATCCGCGCCGCCCTGCCCCGCTATCGCAACTGCAACTGCCAGATCGAGCAGCGGGTGCATGACTACCTGGCGACCACCCTGGCCACGATCGACCAGACCTACCAGCTGGCCCCGGGCAGCAACAACTACACCACGCCGAGCCCGCAGTCGGTCGTCTTCGTCACCCAGCGCCTGGCCGCCGGCGCAGCCGAGCTGCGCGACATGATCATCGATGCCTGGACGCAGAGCGCCACCGCGACGGTCGGTTTCCCCACGATCAACGTCAACGACATCGAATCCGGCAAGGTCCGGGTCAACCGCAACTCGTTCTGGAACGACTGACCGGACGGCCTGTGAGAGCCCCGCCGGTTCGCGCCGGCGGGGCTCCGCAGCCGGCTACGCTGCCGACAGGCCGGCCTCTTCATAGTGTCCGGCGGCCGGCATCACCGCGAACCGCCGGGATTTGAGCGACCAGGCGTAGTTGCCGACGATCCAGGCACGCAGGCCGAACAGATAGCGGCCGATATCGTCGCCCTCCCGGGCCAAGGCCCAGGCGAACTGCCCCGCCAGCCCGTCGAATTTGGCCAGCAGCTCGGCCACCATGGCGGCGGTCTTGCCGACGGCATCCTCCATCGAGCAGCCGGTCTTGGCCATCAGGATCGCGACCATGTTGTGATAATCGCCATGCCCCTTCTCCTTGGCGAAGGAGATGATGTCGTTCGACAGGGTGATGATCTCGCAGGCGATGTATTCGATCTGCCGGAGCGTCGGGTTTTCCCATGCCTCCGGGTCGAACGCGACGCCCAAGGTCGGGATCAGCACGTCGAAGCAGGTGTGGACTGCCCCGGTCTGCTGCCGGTGCGCCAGATACTCCTCCGCCGCAGGAATGTATTGGCGCCGCCGGTTCGAGGTTTCCCAGACATAGGATTCGAAATACTCCGCGACATGCGTCCGGAAACGCTGGCGCCATGCCGGCGACGTCCGCGGCCTGAGCCGGCGCCAGATATCGGCCAGGGCATCGCAGATCGGCATGGAAGGCCCTGCCATGGCCGGGCCGCCATCGAGGATCTTGAGCAGCCGTGCGCCCAGGGCCATGACGCTGTCCGGATCCACCCCGTCGGGGCCGTCGTCGAACTGGTCGTCGAATTCGAACAGCCAGGCCAGCCAGTCATGCACGGTCGCGAGGTCGGCCCGCGTTGCCCAGGGATGCGTCATCGCCGCCAGCAGCGGGATGTCGATGGCGGCGTGCTTGCGCTGCCGGTCGTCGCTGGCCGCCAACCCCACCTTGGGCAGCCAGTTGGCGGCATGCCGCCGAACGCTGTTGCCGTGTTGGTTGTCCGGCGGGCGCAGGCCCCAGCGGATCGCGTTCAACGCCTCTACTTCAAGAGTACTAACCACTATTGCCTCGCTGCCTGTGAATCAACAGTACTTGATCAAATTCGAACGCACTGGCGGATTATTCTTAATTGTTACTTTAGTAACATAAATCTGAATTGAAAAAACATGCATAGGCGGCATTGATGCATGCAGGGATGGAATGAAGGTTGCCGATGATGTCTGGCGACGGCCGGCGTTCAATTTAATCGACGGAATTTATGCTTATTGCCGTAATTTTATGTAATCCGGCCGATGATCGGAAAACGGCCTCGCGGTCGCGGGGAAGGGCCCGGCGGCGGCCTTCCGGCCCGCCGCCGACCCAAGGTCGGGTGGACGTCACCCCTGCCGGAACAGGGCCGCGACGATGGCCTCCGGCGCATCCTCCTGCACCAGATGGCCGGCATCGGGCACGCGGGTCAGTGCCCCACCGGTGAGCTTCGCTGCCAGGCGCTCACCTTGGGCGATCGGGATCCAGTGATCCTGCTCGCCCCACAGAATCTCGACCGGCCAGGGCATCGGGCCGTAGGATGGCTCGATCTCCTGGAGATAGCGGTCATGCATCTGCGCGATCTGGCGGTAGAAGGCGGGGCGGCCGACCGGGCCCTGCCAGGGCCGCATGTAGATCGCCAGCGCCTCCTCGGTCAGCGGACTGTGCGTCGAGGCCCCGATATAAGCCCGCAGCAGCGCGTCATGGGTGTAGTCCGGCAACCCCGCGAACGCCGCCTCATGCTTTGCCACATGCAGGAAGAAGGGCGAGCCGCAGGGCGACAGCGCCACCGGATCGATCAGGGTCAGGCGCCGGTAGCGGCAGCCGTCGAGATAATGGGCCCGCAGCACGGCCATGCCGCCGAAATCATGGGCCACCACGTCCGGCTCCTCCAGCCCCCATTCCTGCAGCAGGGCCGCGAACAGCGCGTTCTGGACGGAAGGCGACACATCCTGGCCGTCGCCCTGCTCCGACTGGCCATAGCCGAGCAGGTCGAAGACATGCACCCGCCACCGGCTCGCGGCCAGCGGCGCGATCCGGCGCCAGACCTGCGACGAGAACGGCGTGCCGTGCACCAGGACGAGCGGCGGCCCGTCGCCGAGCGCGCCCCAGGCCACGCTCTGACCGCGGAATGTGAAGCGCCGATCGAGAGTCAGCATGGATCTTCTCCTTGATAACCGTTATAACTTATTTAACGGTTACAGCTTGAGTTCGGTTCCCGGCAAGCGGGGAAGGAGCGATCGGTGGCGGCATGGCAGTGGCGGGCGGAGGATCTGGTCGGTGGTGACACCGTCCTCGATTTCCTCAACACGGTGGGCGACACCGGCAAAAGCCGGGTTGAGGAGCGCCTGGCGACCTGGGACGACGCCGTCGCCTGGGCGCGCTTCACCGGCGTCGTCGACGACCGGGACGCCGCGGGACTGATGGCCGGCCCGGATGACGGGGCCGAGTTGTTGCGACTGCGCGCGTTCCGGGAGGCGGCCTATCGGCTGCTCAGCGCCCGTGCCGCCGGATCGGCGCCCGAGGCCGATGCCTGCGACGCCGTCGAGGCGGAGATCCGCGCGGCGCTGGCGGCCTCCCGCCTGTCGGTCGAGGGCGGCGACGGCGTCTGGAGGCTGGCCGAGGATCGCACAGGACCGGAGTTGATCCGCCATCGCCTGGCACTACGGCTGTTGCAGCTGATGAGCGGGCCGGACCTGGAGCGCCTGCGGGAATGCGGCCGCTGCCCCTGGCTGTTCCTCGACCATGGCCGCGGCCGGGGGCGGAGCTGGTGCCGCATGGCGACTT
>NZ_JBYRFX010000841.1:0-4550 GCF_057815775.1 Inquilinus sp. | reverse complement strand
TCCAAGGTCTACGCGTCCGGCTTCCAGGCGCTCAAAAGCATCAACCTGGACATCCGCCGCGGCGAGATCTTCGCCCTGCTGGGGCCGAACGGCGCCGGCAAGACCACGCTGATCAGCATCATCTGCGGTATCGTCAATCCCAGCGGCGGCACGGTCCTGGCCGATGGGCACGACATCATCTCGGACTACCGCGCCGCCCGGTCCCGCATCGGGCTGGTGCCGCAGGAGCTGACGGCGGACGCCTTCTCCACCGTCTGGGCGACGGTCAGCTTCAGCCGCGGGCTGTTCGGCAAGCCGCCGAACCCGGCCTATCTCGAAAAGGTGCTGAAGGACCTGTCGCTGTGGGACAAGAAGGACAGCAAGCTGATGACGCTGTCCGGCGGCATGAAGCGCCGGGTGCTGATCGCCAAGGCGCTGTCGCATGAGCCGCAGATCCTGTTCCTGGACGAGCCGACCGCCGGCGTCGACGTCGAGCTGCGGCGGGACATGTGGCAGCTGGTGCGCGCGCTGCGGGCGACCGGCGTCACCAACATCCTGACCACCCATTACATCGACGAGGCCGAGGAGATGGCCGACCGGATCGGGGTGATCAGCCATGGCGAGATCATCCTGGTGGAGGAGAAGGCCGAGCTGATGCGCAAGCTCGGCAAGAAGCAGCTGAAGCTGCAGCTGCAGACTCCGCTCGACGGCATTCCCAGCTCCCTCGCCGGACACCAGCTCGACCTGTCGGCCGATGGCAGCGAGCTGGTCTACACCTATGACACGCAAGGCGAGCGGACCGGCATCACCGCATTGCTGCAGGCCGTCAGCGATGCCGGCATCCGGTTCAGGGACCTGCAGACGAGCCAAAGCTCGCTGGAGGAAATCTTCGTCAAGCTGGTGAGCGAACGGTCATGAACTTTCACGCGATCCGCGCGATGTACGTGTCGGAGATGGCGCGGACCTGGCGCACTCTGCTGCAGAGCATCCTGTCCCCGGTCATCTCGACATCGCTGTATTTCGTCGTCTTCGGCGCAGCGCTGGGCTCGCGCATCCAGGAGATCGACGGCGTCAGCTACGGTGCCTTCATCGTGCCGGGGCTGGTCATGCTGTCGCTGCTGACGCAGAGCATCTCCAACGCCTCCTTCGGCATCTACTTCCCGAAATTCGTCGGCACGATCTACGAGCTGCTGTCGGCCCCGGTCTCCTATCTCGAAATCGTGGTCAGCTTTGTCGGCGCCGCGGCGTCCAAATCGATCATCCTCGGCCTGATCATCCTGGCGACGGCGGCGCTGTTCGTGCCGCTGCGGATCGAGCATCCCCTGTGGATGCTGCTGTTCCTGGTGCTGACGTCGGTCACCTTCAGCCTGTTCGGCTTCATCATCGGCATCTGGGCCGACGGCTTCGAGAAGTTGCAGCTGATTCCGCTGCTGATCGTCACGCCGCTGACCTTCCTCGGCGGCAGCTTCTATTCCATCGGCATGCTGCCGCCGTTCTGGCAGACGGTGGCGCTGGTCAACCCCGTAGTCTACCTGGTCAGCGGCTTCCGCTGGAGCTTCTACGGGGTCTCCGACGTCAGCGTCGGCATCAGCCTCGGCATGACGCTGGTGTTCCTGGCGGTCTGCGTGGCCGTGGTGGCGTGGATGTTCAGGACGGGCTACCGGCTCAAGACCTGACCCGCCCCGCTACAGCGGTAGCTTGGTCGCGTTGCTTTGCAATCTTGCGGTAACGGCGCCGCGTCATTGATGGTCCCGTGTCAGGCTGTTGAAAGCGGGATGACGCCATGAACCGACGCGATGCCTTGATGTTCGGCGCGGCCCTCACCGCAGGGGGCGTGGTCTCGCTGCAGGCCGGTGCGGCCGTGACCGCGGCCGGCGCGCCGCACGGCCTGCCTAGGCCGGTCAGCGCCGGCGTTCGCCGCCTGGCGGCTGCGGTGACGTCGACTGCCGCCGGCCCGTTCGTGCAGCCGCCGCTGCCGTTCAAGGAAGACGCGCTGGCCCCGACCATCAGCGCCGAGACCGTCGGGCTGCATTACGGCAAGCATCACAAGGCGTATTTCGACACGCTGAACAAGCTGGTGCCCGGCACGCCCTATGAATCGATGACCCTGGCCGAGGTGGTGGTGAAATCCGCCGCGGCTGGCGACACCGCGATCTTCAACCAGGCCGGCCAGGCCTGGAACCACGACCTGTACTGGGAACAGTTCACCCCGGGCGGGCCGAAGGCGCCGGACGGCCGCCTGGCTGCCGCCATTGCCGAATCCTTCGGCGACCAGCCCGGCCTGGTCAAGGCGACCACCGAGGCCGCAGGTAAGGTGTTCGGCAGCGGCTGGGTCTGGCTGGTGGCCGATGCCGGCAAGCTGACCCTGGTCGGCACCTCGAACGCCGATTCGCCCTTTGCCCATGGCGGCCAGCCGCTGTTCGGCATCGACGTCTGGGAGCACGCCTACTACCTGGACTACCAGAACCGCCGCCCCGACCACGTCAAGGCGGTGCTGGAGACCCTGGTCAACTGGTCGATCGTCTCGGACCGCCTGGGCGCCTGAGCCCATTCGCCAATGCTACTGGTGCGGCCGTCTGATGGCGGTTTCTCCGCTTCCGGTGCTCACGGACCAAACGTCCGCTGCGCGCCGGTTCTCGAAACCACCACCAGCCGACTCGCACCAGCGCATTCTCGAACGGGCTCTAAGCCCGGAGGCCGACCTCAGTTGCAGTGCGGCGGCTCGATCGGCTCGATCTTGTCGAGGGTCGCCGCCATGGCGAAGTCGCCATAGTCGATGACGATTCGGTCGGCGATGCCATTGTCGAACAGGCGCTGCCGCAGCTCGTAATCCGGCAGCTCCTTGTCCTGGTCCTTGTCGCCGCTGCCCAGGGTGAAGAATGCCATGCTGATGGCGTGCGACGGGCCGCGCAGCAGCGGGTCGGCCGCCGGGTCGCCCGATTGCGGCTTGCCGATCGCGACGCTGACATATTGCGGCCCGTCGGCGGAGCTGCCGTCGAAGAAGCCGGCGGTGAAGATCGGCTTGCCCTGCCGCATCGCCGCGACCAGCCGCTGCATATGGCTGGTCGGGAACAGGCTGCCGGCCGGCAGGTCCTGCTTCAGGTCGGCCGGCGTCTTGAACACCGCGTCGCCATGGCCGGCATCGTCGAGCTTGGCCGTGCCGCTGATCTCCTCGTTCGCCTTGCCGTTGGAGGTCGAGTTCAGGGTGTAGGTCAGCTCATGCCCGTCGGCGGATTCCCAGCCGGCATAGCGGGTCTTGCGGTCCAGCGTCTCGCCAGAGGCGTAGACCATCGACACCTGGTAGTTCTGCTCGAAGCTGGAGCCGTCGCAGGCCGCGGCCCAGCTGTATTCCATCTGCCCGTCGATTGAGATGACGCTGCGCTGGCCGCGCGTCATGTCGAGCTTCAGCGAATAGACCGCCCGATGCGACTGCAGGGCCACGGTCGGGGCGGCCTGGGCGGCGCCGAGCGGCAGCAGGAGGGCGAGGATGGCGAGGGGGAGCGATCTCAGGTGCATTGCAGCATCTGAGCCCGAACCGGCCAGCCGGCGCAAGCGCGACGGCTGCGTCCCGTTCACCCCGCTGCCCCGACCTTGACCCCCTGCAAGCGGATCAGTCCGTCCGGATAGGGCACGAAGCCGGTGACCGACCGGCGCATCCCCCACACCGAGGTGTAGTGGTACAGCACGATCTGCGGCAGATCGGTCAGGAACAGGCCAGCCGCCTGGCGGTACAGCGCGGCACGCTGGTCGTCATCGGTGACGCCACGGGCCTGGTCCAGGATGTGGTCGAAATCCCGGTTGCAGTACTGCCCCCAGTTCTGGAACGCATCGCAGGCCGCCCAGGCGCCGAGATTGGCGTCGGGGTCGAGCCGGCCGCTCCAGATCGCGATTGCCGCCTGGTAGTTGCCGTCATTGGCGCTCGCGGCCAGGGCCGCCGCCTCCAGCGCCTGGATCTTGATGTCGAAGCCCGCCTCGCCCGCCATGGCCTGGATCATCTGGCCGACCTGCTGGGTAACAGGGTTGTTGGTCACCAGCAGGGTGAAGGACGGGTTCGGCACCCCGGCCTCGGCCAGCAGGGCCTTGGCCTTGTCCAGATCGCGCGGCGGCAGCGGGTGGCCGGCATCGTAGAACCGCGTGCCCGGCGCCTCGGTCTGGTTGCTCGGGATGAACAGCCCGTCATAGGTGACGGCGTTGATCGCCTCGCGGTCGAGCGACAGTTCGAGCGCCTGCCGCACCTTCGCATCCTGGCCGATCGGGGTGTTCGCCTGGTCGCCATGATGGATGTTGAAGGTGATGAGATCATAGGCCAGCGACGGTGACTGGACCAGGGCGACGCCGGGATCGTCGCGCACCGTCGGCAGGTCGGTCGCCGCCACATGCTCGACGATGTCGAGGTCGCCGGAGCGCAGGTTGACCAGCCGCACCGTCTCGTCCGGGATCGGCAGGTAGGTCACCGAATCGACGAAGATCTGATCCTTGTTCCAGTACCGGTCGAACCGCTTCAGCAGGATGTGGTCGCCCTGGCGCCGCTCGACGAATTCGAACGGGCCGGCGCAGACCGGGTGCTGGCC
>NZ_JBYRFX010000840.1:0-9893 GCF_057815775.1 Inquilinus sp. | reverse complement strand
GGAATGCCCATCATGTCGAACCAGACCAGCGTCCCTTCCTTCGGGATGAAGTAGTCGAGGTTGACGCCGTTCTTGGCCTCTTCCGCCCGGCTCTTGGCGATGCTGACGTCGCCCGACCAGCCGACCGAGACGCAGACATTGCCACCGGCCAGATCGTTGATGTACTGCGACGAATGCAGGTACTTCAGATAGGGGCGGATCTTCATCACGCCCTCTTCGGCCTTCTTCAGGTCCTCGGGCTTCTGGCTGTTCGGGTCGAGCTTCAGGTAGTTCAGCATCACTGGCAGGATGTCGGTCGGGCTGTCCAGCATGGTGATGCCGCAATCGGCCAGCTTCTTGGCGTTCTCCGGGTTGAACACCACGTCGAAGCTGTCCAGCGGCACGTCGCCCAGGCGCTTCTTCACCTGGTCGACATTGAAGCCGATGCCGACGGTGCCCCACTGGTAGATGATGGCGTGCTTGTTGCCCGGGTCCGCGCCCTCGGCCGCCTTCATCAGCTTCGGATCGAGGTTCTTCCAGTTCGGGATCTTGGAGCGGTCGAGCTCGAGATAGACGCCCGCCTTGACCTGGCGCGCCAGGAAGGGCTGGGCCGTCGGCACCACGACGTCGTAACCCGAATTGCCGGTCAGCAGCTTGGCTTCCAGCGCCTCGTTGCCGTCATAGGTGTCGTAGACAGCCTTGATGCCGGTGGCGGCGGTGAAATCCGCCAGCGTGGTCTCGCCGATATAATCGGACCAGTTGTAGATGTTGACGACCTTGTCCTCGGCCAGGGCCGGTGCCGCCACGGCGCACAGCGCGGCGGTCGCAAGGAGGCTTTGCACGAGACGTTTCATGTAACCATTCCCTGTCTGTAATCGTTCGAGACCCGTCGAGCCGGCCCCATTCCTATTTCATTGCACTCCAGCGCCGCGAAACCTGTCAATCGCGCCGATGGCGCAGCGCACAAGACGGGGCTCGAACCCGACCTTCCTGTGCCCCACCTTCGTGGCATTCTCAAGCCCGTCCTCTAACGAAAAAGGGCGGCCATTTCGTGACCGCCCCTGTCTTCATCACATCTTGCCATAGTCCCGGGCCGTGGCGTCGATCGCGAGCTTGGCCCGCCGCACCAGCTCGTCGACCTCGTCGTGCGAAATCACCAGCGGCGGCGCCAGCACCATGGCGTCGCGCGTCGCCCGCATCACCAGGTCGTTGGCGAAGCTGTGGTTGCGGCAATGGGTGCCGACCTCGCCGTAATTCTGGAAGCGTCGCCGGGTCGCCTTGTCGTCGACCAGTTCGATCGCCGCGATCAGGCCGACGCCGCGGACCTCACCGACGATCGGATGGTCGGCGAAGGCCTCGCGCAGCCGCTCCTGGAAATACGGGCCGATGTCCGTCCGGGTGCGGTCGACCAGCCCTTCCCGCTCCAGGATCCGGATGTTGGCCAGCGCCACGGCGCAGGCCACCGGGTGACCGGAATAGGTGAAGCCGTGATAGAACTCGCCACCCTTCTCGATCAGCGTCTCCGCCACCTTGTCGCCGACCATGACGGCGGACAGCGGCAGGTAGCCCGAGGTGATGCCCTTGGCCAGGGTCATCAGGTCCGGCTTGATGCCGAACAGGTCGGAGCCGAACCATTCGCCGGTGCGGCCGAAACCGCAGATCACCTCATCGGCGATCAGCAGCACGTCGTACTGCTTGCAGATGCGCTGCAGCTCGGGGAAATAGCTGGCGGGCGGGATGATGACGCCACCGGCGCCCTGGATCGGCTCGGCGATGACGGCGGCGACGCTATCGGCCCCCAGCTCCTTGATCCGGTCCTCGATCGCCTTGGCGGCCAGCTTGCCGAACGCCTCCGGCTCCAGGTCGCCGCCATGGTCGTACCAGTACGGCGCCATGACGTGGTGGAAGCCCGGGAACGGCAGGTCGGCCTGGCGGTGCATCGCGCCCATGCCGCACAGCGACACGGCGACCATGGTCGAGCCGTGATAGCCGTAGTTGCGGCCGATGATGGTCTTCTTGCGGTGCTGGCCCTTCAGGTCCCAATAGTGCCGGACCATGCGGACGATGGTGTCGTTCGCCTCCGACCCGCTGTTGGCATAGAAGACGTGGTTCAGCCCTTCCGGCGTGATCTCGGCCAGCTTCTTCGACAGCTCGGCCGCGGCCGGCGTCGTAGTCTTGAAGAAGGTGTTGTAGAAGGGCAGTTCCAGCATCTGCTCATGCGCCACGTCGGCCAGCTCCTTGCGGCCGTACCCGACATTGACGCACCACAGACCGGCCATGCCGTCGATCATCTGGCGGCCTTCGGAATCCCACAGCCAGACGCCTTCGCCGCGGGTGATGACCCGGCTGCCGCCCTCGTTGGCCAGCGATTTGTAGTCGGTGAAGGGATGGAGGTGATGGGCGGTATCGATCGCCTTCCACTCGGCGGTGGACCGGCTTGCGGCAAAACTGTTCATGACGCGACCCTCGCGTGAATCCGATCGGACGATAAAAACGGAATGCGGCCGCCCTGGCGGCGGCCCTATCGAGCGGTCAGACGCGCGGCGGATTGTAGCCGATGCGGGCACACAGGCGCATGAGCTCCTGTTTCCGCGATCGCTGTCCGTGATGGGTCCGACGCCATGCCATGATGTCGCAGAGCATACCGCTCCCGGCTCGCGGCGTCACTAGGGCACTAGCTCTCCGGCAGCGTGCGGTCGAACACGGCCAGGATCGGGCCGACCCGGACGCCCCAGCCGACCGACAGCCCGTCCGGCGCCGACAGGGCCGAGACCGAGCCGTCGAGATACAGCGCGTTGCGGCAGCCCAGCCCGTCGCGGAACAGCCGGGCGAAGCTGCCGAAACTGACCCCGCCGCGCGAGATGGCGAAGACCACGGTGTGGCCATCGCGCAGGCCGACGCCGTTGCGGGTCTTGTGCGACGGCCCGTCATCACTGAACAGCGGGTGCAGCGCGCCGTCGATCACCAGCATCGGGCCGGACTGGGTCGCAATATCGGCCGCCGGGGCCTGCTGCTCGAACGCCTCGGTCTCCAGGATCCCGGCGCTGTCGCCATCGGCGTAGAACACGCCGTTCGGCTTCATGAAGAAATTGCCGTCGCCATCCGCGAAATTCGCGGGATGCAGGGTGTGGCCGGCAGAGATGAACAGGCCGACCGGCGACAGGTCCGGCTGGTACATGCCGCCATTCATCGCCACCAGGGCCGGCGCACGGGCCCCGGCCATCGCCTGCCTGAAGGCGGCGAGCGAGCCATAGGGCTGCCCGTCCGGGCCCTGCCAGAACAGGCCGAGGCGATAACGGCGCAGATCGATCTCGCAGACGGTGTAGTCGACCGTCTCGAAGGTCATCGGCCGGCACAGCGTCGCGGTGGCCACGGGCGCGAATGCCGAAGAGGGCGCCGCAGGGGCGGCGGTGATCGGCTCCGCCGGCGGGGGCTGCAGCTCGACCGCCGTATCGGGACGGGGCGTGCCGACGCCCGTGCCGCAGGCGGCGGTCAGCAGCAGCACCAGCAGGGTCGGGAGATGTCTGGCAAGACGCATCGGCCGGCGGCTCCGATCTTCGGGCGGGCTTAATAGCATCGTCATACAGTCCGCCTAGCCTGTCATTCCTACGCGTCATTCATGAAGGGGGATTCGCGCAAAATGATGACATGGCTTCGCATCGGGCTGGCCGGGCTGGTCCTGGTCGCCGGCGGCGCGCAGGCGGCCGACACGCTGACCGGCAAGGAATACAAGGTCCTGCTGGATCCGGCCAAATTCCAGGCCCAGCCGGTCGCCACTGCCAACACGTTCCTGAGCGAGCTGCGGACCAAGCTGAACGCCGCCGGCTTCGACCGCACGGTGGATGGCAGCTTCGCCGTCGATAAGGTCCGCACCGTCCGCTACTACGATTCGCCGGGCACCTGCCGGCTGAACACTCTGGGCTACAGCTTCCGCGGGCGGGTCGACGGCACCAAGCACGAGATCAACCTGAAATTCCGCTCCGACAGCCAGTCGACCGCGGCCAGCACCGATGTCGGCGGCAGCGACAAGGACGCCGAGACCAAGCTGGAGGCGGACATCACGCCGCCGTTCAAATGGGTCTATTCTCATTCGACCACCGAGCCGCTGTCGGCGACCAAGAACCTCAACATCTTCGACGACGTGGTCGACCTGTTCCCGCCGACCAAGTCGCTGAACCTGCCGAAGCAGGAGGCGTTGAACCTCGTCGGCAACCTGTCGATCACCGAGCGCACCTATGACGGCCCGGACAGCGATCTGGGCCAGCAGGACGCCGAATTCACGCTGACGCTGTGGTACGCGAATTCCTCCGCGACCGTCGCCAATGCCGAGGTGTCGTTCAAGGTCGAGGACAAGGATGGCGATTTCACCGCCAAGGTCGACCAGCGGTCGAAGCTGATGTTCGACACCATCCGCGGCATGACCTCGTGGGTCTCGACCAGCCCGACGACCAAGACCCAGTGGGTCTATCAGTACCAGCCGAACTTCTGCAACTGACGAGCCGCCGATGACCGGTGTGGGTGGGCCGGGTGACACGTCATCCGGCCCGTTTCGTATCGAACGCTGACACACTTCGCGACAATCCCCGCCCCTGCCCGGCACAGTTCTGAGACAGCCGGTCTGCAAGCTGCACCGGTGTCGAGCGATGGAGGCTCGACGCCATAGGGAGCGCAGGCATGGGACGCCCGATGATTCGGACGTTGGCGGGAGTTGTGGCATTGGCCCTGAGCGGCGGGCTGGCCGGGCTGGGATGGCAGGTGTCGCGGAGCACCGCGGCGACGACGGCCCAGGCGACCGCGCGGCCGGCCCCCAGCGTGATCGTGTCGCCGCCGCTGGTGCGGCGGGTGGTCGACCAGCAGGAATATGCCGGCCGCTTCGAACCGACGGCGAGCGTGGAGATCCGCGCCCGCGTCTCGGGCCATCTGCAGTCGATCGGCTTCGAGGACGGCCAGATCGTGCAGGCCGGCCAGACCCTGTTCATGATCGATCCCCGCCCCTACCAGGCGGCGGTCGCCGAGGCGCAGGCCCAGCTGTCCAGCGCCCGGGCGCAGCGCGACCTCGCCGACCTGGAGCTGCGCCGGGCGGAGCAGCTGGTCGGCACCTCCGCCGTCTCGCGCGCCACGCTGGACCAGCGCCGGCAGCAGAAGCAGGCGGCCGACGCCGCGTCCGAGCTGGCCCAGGCCGGGCTGATGCGGGCGCAGCTGGACCTCGACTTCACCGAGATCAAGGCGCCGATCAGCGGCCGCGTGTCGAACCGGCGGGTCGATGCCGGCAGCCTGGTGTCGGACACCAGCACCCTGCTGACCACCATCGTCGCGCTCGACCCGATCTATTTCGTCTTCGACATGAGCGAGCGCGATTTCGTCGCCTATGAACGGGCGGTGAAGGCGGGCGCGCTGCGGCCGATCCGGGACCGCGGCTTGCCGATCGAGGCGCGGCTGCAGGATGATGACGGCTGGCCCTACCAGGGCACGATGAGCTTCGTCGACAACCGGCTGGACAATGGCGCCGGCACCATCCGCGCCCGCGCCGTGCTTGGGAATACCGATCTCTTCATCACCCCCGGCCAGTTCGGCCGGCTGCGCCTGGCGACTTCGGGAGAGCACGACGCGCTGCTGGTGCCCGAGACGGCGCTGCTGACCGACCAGGCCAGCCGCATCGTCCTGACCGTGGCCGAGGACGACACGCTGCGCGCCACGCCGATCCGCCTCGGCGCCCGCCAGCCGGGGGGCCTGCGGGTGGTCGAGAGCGGGCTGCAGCCGGAGGACCGGGTGGTGATCAACGGCCTGCTGCGCGCCCGCGCCGGCCAGAAGGTGGTGCCGCAGCCCGGCGAGATCGCGCCGACCGCCACCGCACTGCTCAACTGAGCCGGGGACGACCATGCGCCTGCCCCATCTCTGCATCGAGCGGCCGATCCTGGCGACGGTGCTGTCGATCCTTGTCGTCCTGGTCGGCATCGCCGGCTATCTCACCCTGCCGCTGGCGCAGTATCCGGAGATCACGCCGCCCACCGTCGTCGTCCGCGCCCAGTATCCCGGCGCCTCGGCGGAGGTGATGAGCAGCACCGTGGCCGTCCCGATCGAGCAGGAGATCAACGGCGTCGAGAACATGCTCTACATGTCCTCGCAGGCCACCGGCGACGGCCAGCTCAGCATCACCGTCACCTTCCAGCTGGGCACCGACCTCGACGAGGCGCAGGTGCTGGTTCAGAACCGGGTGGCGGTGGCAGAGCCGCGGCTGCCGGAGGAGGTCCGCCGCCTTGGCGTGACCGTGCGGAAATCGTCGCCGGACATCCTGCTGGTGGTGCAGCTGTTCTCGCCGGACGCCTCGCGCACGCCGCTCTACCTCTCCAACTACGCAACGCTGCGGATCCGCGACGCGCTGCTGCGGGTCGACGGCGTCGGCGACGTCCGCATGCCCACGGCCCGCGACTATGCCATCCAGGTCTGGCTGGACCCGGACGCGGTGGCCGCCCGCAATCTGACGGCCGGCGAGGTGCTGGCGGCGCTGCGGGCCCAGAACGTGCAGGTCGCCGCCGGCGTGGTGAACGAGCCCTCGGCGTCATCAGGCGGCGCCTTCGAGCTGAATGTCGAGACGCTGGGGCGCCTGTCCGACCCCGCCGAGTTCGAGGGCATCATCGTCAAGACCGATGCCGACGGCCGCGTCACCCGGATCCGCGATGTCGCCCGGGTCGAGCTGACGGCGCAGAATTTCCGCGGCGGCGCCCTGTTCGACGGGCGGATTTCGCAGCCGATCCAGGTGTTCCAGCAGCCCGGCTCGAACGCGCTGGAGACGGCCGACCGCGTGGTCGCGGCGATGGCACAGCTGGGCCGCACCCTGCCGGCCGGGGTCGACTATGCCATCCCGTTCAACCCGACCCGGTTCATCGCCGAGTCGGTCAGCGAGGTCTACAAGGCAATCCTCGAGGCGATTGCCCTGGTCGTGCTGGTGGTGATCCTGTTCCTGCACAGCTGGCGGGCGGCGATCATCCCGATCCTGGCGATCCCGATCTCGCTGATCGGCACCTTCGCCGTGATGGCCGGACTGGGCTATTCGCTGAACAACCTGTCGCTGCTCGGCTTGGTCCTGGCCATCGGCATCGTCGTCGACGACGCCATCGTCGTGGTCGAGAATGTCGAGCGGCACCTGCGCGCCGGCCTGTCGCCGAAGGCAGCGGCGCACAAATCGATGGAGGAGATCAGCGGCGCGCTGATCGCCATCGCCCTGGTGCTGTGCGCGGTGTTCGTGCCGGCGGCGATGATGTCCGGCATCTCCGGCCGGTTCTTCCGCCAGTTTGCTGTCACCATCGCGGCGGCAACGGCGATCTCCGCCTTCGTGTCGCTGACGCTGAGCCCCGCCCTGTGCGCCCTGCTGCTGCGGCCGCACAGTGAGCATCCCGCCAGGCCCCGCAATGTCCTGCTGCGCGGCCTGGCTGCCGGCGCACGCGGTTTCAACACCGGTTTCGACCTGATATCCTTCGGCTATGGCGGGCTGACCCGGCGGCTGCTGCGCGTCGGCCTGCTGGTGTTCGCCGCCTATGCCGGGCTGCTGGGCCTGACCGGCTGGCAGTTCAGCCGGGCGCCGACCGGCTTCATCCCGGTGATGGACCAGGGCTATTTCCTGACCGCGGTGCAGTTGCCGCCCGGCGCCGCCCTGGCCCGCACCGATGCGGCGATGAAGGCGGTCTCCGACCGGCTGGACGCGACCCCGGGCGTGGCCCACACCGTCGCCATCGCCGGCCTGGACGGCGCCACCTTCACCAGCGCATCGAACAGCGGCGCGATCTTCGCCATCCTCGATCCCTATGCGGTGCGGGCGGCGCGCGGCCAGACTGTTGACCGGATCATCGCCGACCTGACCGCCCGCCTGGCCGATGTGCCGGAAGCGCGGGTGATCCCGATCAAGCCGCCCTCGGTCCGCGGCATGGGCAACACCGGCGGCTTCAAGCTGATGGTCGAGGACCTCGCCGGCGGCACGCCGGAGGAGCTGGAGGCGGCGGTGCGCCAGGTCGCGGCTGCGGCCGGCCAGTCGCCCGAATTCGCCAATGTCTTCAGCCCGTTCAACACGGCGACGCCGAAGCTGTACGCCGATATCGACCGGGTGAAGGCGGAGATGCTGGGCGTGCCGGCATCCCGTGTGTTCGAGACACTCGAGATCTATCTCGGCTCAGCCTATGTGAACGACTTCAACCTGCTGGGTCGGACCTTCCAGGTCCGGGCGCAGGCGGATGCCCGGTTCCGCCAGGACCCGGCGGCGCTGGAGCGGCTGAAGACCCGCAGCGACTCCGGCGCCATGGTGCCGCTCGGCTCGGTCGCGACCTTCGAGGAGCGGGCCGGTCCCTACCGGATTCCGCGCTACAACCTGTACCCCGTCGCCGAGGTGCAGGGCGCCGCCGCGGCCGGCGTGTCGACCGGCACCGCGCTGGCCCGGATGGAGCAGATCGCGGCCGAGGCCCTGCCCGACGGCTACGGCTTCGAATGGACCGAAGTGGCGCTGCAGGAGCGGCTGGCCGGCACCAGCGCCCTGCTGGTCTTCTCGGCCTCGGCGGTGTTCGTCTTCCTGCTGCTGGCCGCGCTGTATGAGAGCTGGACCCTGCCGCTGTCGGTGATCCTGATCGTGCCGATGTGCCTGCTGGCGGCGCTGACCGGGCTCTTGGCCGCCGCCATGGACGTCAACATCCTGGCCCAGATCGGCTTCGTCGTGCTGATCGGCCTGGCCGCCAAGAACGCGATCCTGATCGTCGAATTCGCGCGCCAGGCCGAGGCCGCGGGCGCCGACCGCTTCGCCGCCGCGGTCGAGGCGGCGCGGGTGCGGCTGCGCCCGATCGTGATGACCTCGCTGGCCTTCATCCTCGGCGTGGTGCCGCTGGTGCTGGCCACCGGCGCCGGGGCGGAGATGCGCCAGTCGCTCGGTGTGGTGGTGTTCTTCGGGATGATCGGCGTGACCGCCTTCGGCCTGATCTTCACCCCCGCCTTCTACGTCGCCTGCCGCGGGCTGGAACAGGTGGCCCGCCGGCCGTCCGGCCGTGCCGCTGCACCGTCCCCATCGCTGCGAGAGGGCCTGGAATGACCGCGGATGGGATGACCGATCCCCGCCCGGCATTCCGGCGCGGCACGACCACCGCCCAGTGGCTGCACGGGGTCTCGGCGGCCCTGATGCTTGCCGTCCTGGTGCCGGCCTGGGCGATGCCGTGCCTGCCGAACGGCGAGACCTCACGCGCCATCGCCGTCATCCTGCACCAGTCGGTCGGGCCGACGGTCCTGGTCCTGACCACCATGCGGCTGGTCTGGCGGGCGATCCATCCACCACCGCCTTCGGCCCGATGGGCAGCCTGGGAATCCACGGCAGCAACGGCGAGCCACGCACTGCTCTACGTCGTTTTGCTGGCGATGCCGCTCAGCGGCTATCTGATGCTCACGGGGCGCGCCATCTCGTATTTCAGTCTGTTCGAGATGCCGCGGCTGATCCCGGCGACCGATGCCATCTCACCGATCGGCAGCACCATGCACGCGGTCGGGCAATGGGCAATCTACGGCCTGGTCGCGCTGCAGGTCGCCGCAGCCGCCTGGCATGTCGCCGCCCGGCAGGACGGCCCGTCGCCAGAGCAAAGCGGGACATGACCTCGATCCCGATCTCAGAGACCGTTTGGAAATGCGCTGGTGCGAGTCGGGTGGCGGTGGTTTCGAGAACCGGCGCGCAGCGGACGTTTGGGTCCGTGAGCACCGGAAGCGGAGAAACCGCCATCAGACGGCCGCACCAGTAGCATTCGCAGACGGGCTCAGACGACGCGTTCGCCCTCGCGCCACACCGAGCGCACCACGGGCACGCCGTCGACCAGCCGGACGCGCAGCAGGTCGGCGCGCAGGCCCGGTTCGATCCGGCCGCGGTCGGCCAGCGACGCGGCGCGGGCGGGATT
>NZ_JBYRFX010000839.1:0-1956 GCF_057815775.1 Inquilinus sp. | reverse complement strand
GCCGCCGAGTATCTGAAGGCGGCGGGCTTCAAGGTCGACCTGCAGGTGTCGGATTGGGCGACCTTGACCCAGCGCCGCAACGACCCGGCGCTGTGGGACATCTTCTTCACGCACAGCCCGTTCCTGCCGGAGCCCGCGCTGAACCTCGGCATGTCGGAAAGCGGCCCCGGCTGGTGGTCGACCGACCGCCGCCGCGCCGCCTTCGATGCCTTCAATGCCGCCGCCGACCCGGCACAGCGCGCCAAGCTGTACGGCGATGTCCAGGCCGCGATCATGGACGAGGTGCCGTTCATCAAGGTCGGCGACTTCAATGCGCTGTCGGCGAAGTCGCCGAAGCTGCAGGGCTACACGCCGTCGCCCTGGCCGTATTTCTGGAACACGTGGGTCGCGAAGTGACGACCCGAACCCACGCCTGAACGGGGACGCCGGTGCTCTCCTATATCGTCAATCGCCTGATCGGCATGGTCGCGGTGATGTTCATCGTGGCGACGGTGGTGTTCGTCATCATCCGCGTCACGCCGGGCGATCCCGCCGCGGTGATGCTGGGGCCGGACGCCCAGCCGTCTGACATCGTCGAACTGCGCTCGAAGCTCGGCCTCGACCAGCCGCTGCCGGTGCAATACGTCACCTGGCTCGGCCAGATCGCGGTCGGTGACCTCGGCCAGTCGATCTTCCTGAACCAGCCGGTGCTGAGCGCGATCGAGGAGCGGGCGGAACCGACGCTGATGCTGACCATTCTGTCGATGGCGATCGCGCTGGTGATCGCGCTGCCGATCGGCATCGCCTCGGCGGTCTGGCGCGGATCCGTGCTCGACCAGGCGGCCCTGACCATCTCGATGTTCACCGCCAGCATCCCCAGCTTCTGGCTCGGCCTGCTGGTGATGGAACTGTTCGCGGTCAAGCTCGGCTGGTTCCCGGTCGCCGGCTATGGCGGGCCGGGGGCCGGGTTCTTCGAGCGGATGACCCATCTGGTACTGCCGGCCTTCGTGCTCGGCATCGTCAACTCCGCCCTCATCACCCGCTTCACCCGGGCCAGCATGCTCGACGTGCTCGGCGACGACTATGTCCGCACCGCCCGCGCCAAGGGGCTGCCGGAGCGGCGGGTGGTGCTGAAGCACGCGTTGAAGAACGCGCTGATCCCGATCCTGACCGTGATCGGGCTGACCACGGCGCTGCTGATCTCCGGCGCGGTCGTGACCGAGACGGTGTTCGGCCTGCCCGGCGTCGGCAACCTGGTCGTCAACGGCGTGCTGCGACGCGACTATCCGGTGATCCAGGGGGCGCTGCTGGTGATCGCCGCGCTGTACGTCCTGGTCAACCTCGCCATCGACCTGCTGTATCTCGTCGTCGACCCGAGGGTGCGTTACTGATGGCCGCGACTGCCTCATCCCCCATCGTCGCCGGCGGCGAGCGCTTCAAGCTCGCCCGGATGCTGCTGCGCCGCCGGACCGCGCTGATCGGGCTGGTCGTGCTCGTGGTGCTGGTGCTGGCCGCGATCTTCGCGCCGTACATTACCGGCTACGCGCCGCAGAAGCTGTCGATCGTCAACCGGCTGAAACCACCCAGCGGCGCCCATTGGTTCGGCACCGACGAATTCGGCCGCGACGTCTTCACCCGGGCCGTCTATGGCGGGCGGCTGTCGCTGTTCGTCGGCTTTTCCGTGGTGATCCTGTCCTCGGTGCTCGGCATCATCCTCGGGCTCGTCGCCGGCTTCTTCAAGCCGGCGGACCGGGTGGTGGCCCGGCTGATCGACGCGATGATGGCCGTCCCGGACATCCTCTTGGCGATCTCGCTGGTCGCGGCGCTGGGGCCGTCGCTGGTCAACGTCATCCTGGCGCTCGGCATCGTCTACACGCCGCGCCTGGCCCGCATCGTCCGCGCCTCGACCCTGGTGATCCGCGAACTGCCCTTCGTCGAGGCGGCGCGGGCGCTGGGCGTGTCGACCTGGCGGATCGT
>NZ_JBYRFX010000838.1:0-11385 GCF_057815775.1 Inquilinus sp. | reverse complement strand
GCGATCGGCGCCGGGTTCCTGCTGGCATCGAGCGCCAGCAAGCGCTGATCCCGCTCAGCCGGCGCCTCCCTCAGCCGGCACGACGTGCCGGGGCGTCCGGCAGGATGCCGCGTTGGAACATGATGCCGAGCCGCAGGCTTTCGGCGATCTTTTCCGCCCGATGGATGAACCGGGCAGCCGCGCCCGGCGGGCAGACCTCGCGCGCCGTGGCCCGGAACAGATCGAGCCAGATCGCGAAGTGCTCCGGCTGCAGCGCCGGGACGCCGGCATGGGCCTGCATCGGCCGGCCGTCATAGCGCGCGGTGCGCAGCATCACCGACGACCAGAAATCGCACATCTTGGCGAGGTGCGGCCCCCAATCGGCGCCGACCACCCCGGCGAAGACCGGGCCGAGCACGGCATCGGCGCGCACGCGGCCGTAGAAGGCGTGGACCAGGGCGACGATCATCGCTTCGTCGATCGGGTCGGTGGGGTGTGCATCCGTCATATCCATCCGGATATCATGGACGGACCGATATAGCCGGGGCCAGAGCCGATCGCCGCAGGGCTGGGTTTCCGGCTGGACGGGCCGATCAACGCATCGGTTGTCATTTGCCTTGCCCGGACCCCGGTGCTAACGAGCGGAGATGCCCGGGAGCTGACGGCCGCCACTCGCCTGCCAAGCCATGGGCACAGTTATGACATTGAAATGGGCCGATAATCAGCGAAGCGGATGGAAGCCCGAACGGGCAGCGAGTGGCTGAACACGCCGGTCCTATCGATAAAAAAAGAATCCAGGAGCGATGGCTGAAGATGGAACGCAACACATCCACGCCGGGGCACGCCATGAAGCGGATGATGGCGACGGTTTTCGCCGTTGTCCTTTTTGCGGCCCTGTCCCTGGCCTTCATGGATGAAAGCGCCCTGGCCCAGGCGGCCGGCGCATCGTCGATCGAAGGCTCGTTGAATGTCTGGGAGAAGCAGCTGGTGCAGGAAGGGCTGATCCTGCTCGGCTACTACAACGGCTTTGCCGATGGCCAATTCGGCAGCCGCACCCGCGATGCGATCGCGAAATACCAGACGGACCGGCATCGCGATGCCACCGGCGAGATCGGCCCCGCCGATGCGCTGGAGCTGGGCGGGCAGGCGCTGAACCTGCAGGAAAAGATCGGCTGGCAGCCGCTGGCCAAGCCGAAGTCCGGCATCACCCTGTCCTACCCCTCGGGGTTCCTGACCAAGCGGCAGGACAATGACAGCGGCGGCGAAACGCTGACCTCGGCGGATGCCCGCGTCAAGCTGACCACCCTGCGCTTCACGAACGCCGCCGCTGGCGATATCGACAAGCTGTTCCAGGCCCTGTCGCATGAAGACGGCAGCAAGATCACCTATCAGTACCGCAAGGGGAACCTGTTTATCCTGTCCGGCATCAACGGGCAGACCAAGTTCTATTCCCGCTTCGAACAGCAGGATGACGAGACCCGGGGATATGACCTGAGCTGGCAGGACGACAAGGACGGCCAGATCTTCGAGAACATCTCGATCCTGATCTCGAACAGCTTCTTCCCGTTCGGCGGCAATCCGAACCAGGGCGAGCCGAACTATCCCACCCTCGCCGCGCTGGCCAAGCAGGCCGGCGGGGACGATTCGTCTTCCGGTGGGAACGACGCGTCTTCCGGTGACAACGGGTCGGACAACAGCCAGACGGCCAGCAACGGCGCCGGCGGCAATGGCGGGAGCGACACGAGCCCCGTCACGAAGAATGCGGATGGCACCTCTACCCCAGACATGACGGTGCTGAGCAACGACAAGGACGGGGTGGTCGAGGTGCGGTCGGACGCGCTGTCGCCGGAGAAGGGGCAGCTGACCACCTCCGACGGCCGGGGCCTGCGGTTCATCTACCACTATCTGCCGCCGGACAACGCCGACTACAAATACGCCTATCAATGGGCCGTCGACACCCATCTGTTCGCCAGCATCCCGGAACTCGACGCCATGGACGGGCTGTTCGTCCTGCCGCATTACCTGCACTACGTGACGCGGGAATGCGGCCAGGTGAACGCCTTCTACAACAAGGACGATTCCTCGGTCTCGCTCTGCTACGAGATGATCGACAGCCTGCTGAAGATGGGGCAGGGCCTGTCGAAGGGATCGCCCGACGCCAAGGCGCTGAGCGCAGAATTCGTGCGCGACAATGTGCGGTTCATCCTGCTGCACGAATCCGGCCACGCCATGATCGACCTGCTGGATCTTCCGGCCGTGGGCCGCGAGGAGGATTCGGTCGACCAGCTCGCCACCGTGCTGCTGCTGATGAATGTGACCGGCGGGGATGAGAGCACCAACGATATCGCCCGCGTGCTGCAGCTGGCGGCGACGTGGTTCAAGGTGGGCGCCGCCTCGTCCGACTCCCCTGATATGGCCGTGTTTGCCGATGAGCACTCGCTCGACGCGCAGCGCTATTTCAACCTGCTCTGCATCACCTACGGCCTGGATCCCGACGGGTTCCAGGGCATCGTCAACCAGGGGATGCTGCCGAAGGCGCGGGCGGACCGCTGCCCCGATGAGGCCAGCAAGATCCAGCGGTCCTGGGCGCGGCTGATCGTGCCGCATTTCGCGCCGCGCTATCAGCCGAAGGATGACGGCACCCCGGCCAACAGCAACAGCAATGGCGCGGACAACGCCGCGCCTGCGCCGGCCCAGCAAGACGAGAACCCGCTGGAGTGGGACCGCAAGTCCAATCCCTTCGGTAAATGACCCCGGTTCCCGCCCCCCTCTCGGGGGGCGGGACGGTCCTGCGGGGGTCAGCCGCCCTGGCGCTTTTCGCTGTCGAGGGTGGCCATGCCGTGCGACGGGTAGCGGTCGCCGGCCGCGGCGCCCTTCGGCACCACCTGCTCGATCCGCGTGAGATCGTCCGGCGTCAGGGTGACGTCCAGCGCGCCGAGCGCCTCGGTCAACTGGTTGCGGCGGCGGGACCCGACCACCGGCACGATGTCCCGGCCCTGTGCCGCCACCCAGGCGATGGCGATCTGGGCGACGCTGACGCCCTTGGCCGCCGCGATCGTCCGCAATTCCTCGACCAGCGCCAGGTTCCGGTCGACATTGCCCTCCTGGAAGCGCGGGCTGTGGCTGCGGAAGTCCTTGGCGTCCGAAGCGCCCTTCTGCCAGTGGCCGCTGATCAGGCCGCGCGACAGCACGCCATAGGCGGTGATGCCGATGCCGAGGTCGCGGCAAGTGGCGAGGATATCGTCCTCGATGCCGCGCGAGATCAGCGAGTATTCGATCTGCAAATCGACGATCGGATGCACCGCGGCGGCCCGGCGCAGCGTCTCCGACCCGACCTCGGACAGGCCGATGTGGCGCACGTATCCCGCCTTCACCATGTCGGCGACGGCGCCGACCGTATCCTCGATCGGCACGTTCGGGTCGAGGCGGGCCGGACGGTAGATGTCGATGTGGTCGACGCCGAGCCGCTGCAGCGAATAGGCCAGGAAGTTCTTCACCGCACCCGGGCGTCCGTCAAACCCACCCCAACCGCCGGCAGGGTCGCGCATGCCGCCGAACTTGACGCTGAGGATCGCGGCGTCGCGCTTGGAGCTCGCCCGCAGCGCCTCGCCGATCAGCATCTCGTTGTGGCCCATGCCATAGAAATCGCCGGTGTCGATCAGGGTGATGCCGGCCTCGAGCGCGGCATCCAGGGTGGCGATGCTCTCGACCCGGTCAACCTCGCCGTAAATGCCGTGGGACATGCCCATGGTGCCGAGGCCGAGGGCAGAGACGCGCGGGCCGGTGGCGCCGAGTTGATGATAATCCATGGTCCAGTTCCTTTGTACCGCGATGGGCGGCGTTCCAGTTGACTGGTGCAAAGTATGGGGTGCAATCATCCGTGCGATAATCCGTCCAGTGGCGCACGGGTCGTACGGAAAATCGAACAATGCCCGATCCAAATCTGTCTGATCTCGACGCCTTCGTGGCCGTCGCCCGCGCCCGCAGCTTCCGTGGCGCCGCCACGCTGCGCGGCGTCTCGGCCTCGTCGCTGAGCGAGGCCTTGCGGCGGCTGGAGGCGCGGCTGGGCGTGCGTCTGCTGAACCGCACCACCCGCAGCGTCACCCCGACCGAGGCCGGCGAGCGGCTGATTGAGCGGCTGGAACCGGCGCTGGGCGACATCGCCGGGGCGCTGGACGCGGTCAACAGCCTCCGCGACAGCCCGGCCGGCACGCTGCGGCTGGATGTGCCGTCGATCGTCGCCCGCCACATCCTGCCGCCGATCGCCTGCCGTTTTCTGCTGGCACATCCCGGCATCACGCTGGAGGTGGCGGCGAATGACAGCTTCATCGACGTGCTGGCCGCCGGCTTCGACGCCGGCATCCGCTATGAGGAGCGGATCGAGCGCGACATGATCGCCGTGCCGCTCGGCCCGCGGACCCAGCGCTTCGTCCTGGCCGCGGCGCCGTCCTACCTGGCCGCCCGCGGTCGGCCGAAGCATCCGAAGGACCTGCTGGAGCACGCCTGCATCCGCCACCGCTTCGCCAGCGGCCGGATCGCGTCCTGGGAGTTCGAGCGCGACGGCGAGCTGGTCCGCATCAGCGCGGACGGCCCACTGGTGGCGTCGTCACTGGAGATGGAGATTGAAGCCGCCATCGCCGGGCTCGGCCTGATCTGCACCTTCGAGGAGACGCTGCGGCCGGCCCTCGACCGCGGCGACCTGGTACCGGTGATGGAGGAGTGGTGGCAGAGCTTTTCCGGTCCCTTCCTGTACTACCCCAGTCGGACCCACATGCCGGCCCCGCTGCGCGCCTTCATCGACTTTCTCAAGGCCGGCGGATGAAATCCGCCGGTCCTCAAAGCCGACGGCTGACGCCGGCCGCTCATTCGCCCCAGTGAATCGGGAAGGCGTCGGGATAGGCGAACAGGGCGGGCGACCCGCCGGTGTGCAGGAACACCACCGTGTCGTCGGCGCTGAAGCGGCCGGCGCGGATGCCGGCGATCACCCCGGCCATCGCCTTGCCGGAATAAACCGGGTCGAGCAGCAGGGCTTCCTGTGTGGCAGCGAGGCGCACAGCCTCGGCCATCCCCTCGGTCGGCTGGCCGTAGCCTTCGCCGATCACGCCGTCCTCCAGCACCAGATCCGCCGCCGACAGGGGCGACGCGACGCCGAGCAGGTCGGCGCCGGCCTGCAGCAGCCCGGCGACCCGCGGCCGCTGTTCCGCCGCGGTCCGGCTGATGCAGTAACCGATCGCCGGGGCCGTGCTGCCGCCGAGGGCGAGGCCGAGCGCCAGCCCGGCATGGGTGCCGCCGCTGCCGCTGGCCAGCGCGACATGGGTGATGCCGATCTTCTGAGCCTTTGCTTGGTCCAGCAGCTCCCGCGCGGCATCGACATAGCCCATCAGGCCGAGCGCGTTCGACCCGCCGATCGGGATGACATAGGGCGTGCCGCCATCGGCCCGGCATTCCTCGGCCGCCCGTGCCATCTCGGCATCCGGGTCGGCGGTACCGGGGTGCAGCTCGATGCGGGCGCCGAACAGCTCGTCCAGCAGCAGGTTGCCGTTGGTGTGGTAGGTCGGGTCGCGCCCGGCCACCGCATCGGTCAGGATCAGCACGCAGTCGAGGCCGAGCCGGGCGGCGGCCGCCGCGGTCTGGCGCGCGTGGTTGGATTGCGGCCCGCCGGCGGTGATGATGGTGTCGGCGCCCTGGACCAGCGCCTCGCCCAGCAGGAACTCCAGCTTCCGCACCTTGTTGCCGCCCAGCGCCAGGCCGGTGCAGTCGTCGCGCTTGACCCAGAGCTGCGGCCCACCCAGCGCCGCGGTCAGGCGCGGCAGGTGTTCGAGCGGCGTCGGCGCGTGCTGCAGGCGGGTCCGCGGCAGCTGGTCGAGCGAGGGCATCTGTTCCGTCCCGTGAAGCTGCGGCCCTGCCGGCCGCCTGTCCGTTTCGTATCACGGTTCGTGACCGGGCCAGAAGGGGCGGCCGGGTGCTACCCCATCGGCGGCCGGGTCGAGCCGCGGACGACCAACTCAGTCGGCAGCAGGCGGCGGTCGGCCGGGATCGCGGTGCCATCGGCCACCGCCTTCAGCAGCAGGGCGGCGGCGGTGGCGCCCTTGTCGAACAGCGGCTGGCGGATCGTGGTCAGCGCCGGGCGAACCAGGGCGGCGCGCGGGATGTCGTCGAAGCCGGCGATCGACACATCCTCCGGCACCCGCAGGCCGAGCGAGCGCGCCGCTTCGATCGCGCCGATCGCCAGCCGGTCGCTCATCGCCAGGATCGCGGTCGGCCGGTCGGCCCGGCGCAGCAGCACCAGGGCGGCGTCGCGGCCATGCGCCTCGCTGCTGGCCGGGCGCTCCTCCGTCGGCACCGAGTCGGCGTCGAGGCCGGCGGCGGCGATCGCCTCGGCATAGCCGTCCATCCGGTCGCCACTGGTGCGGAAGGTCGTCGTGGCCCGCCGCGCGGCGTCGAGCGGCCCGACATAGCCGTCGACCGAGGATTCGAGCGAGATGATGCCGAGCCGGCGATGGCCCAGCCCCAGCACATGTTCGGCCACGCGCCGGGCGGCGCCACGGTCGTCGATACCGACGAAGGCCACCCCCTCCGGCGCCTGGTTGTCGATCGCGACCACCGGCAGGCCGCGCCGCAGCAGTGGCGCCCAGGCCTCGGCCCCATTGAGAAAGCCGTAGACCAGAAAGCCGTCGACCGCGGCGCGATGGATGGCGCTGCGGCTGGCCGGGCTTTTCACCGCCGGCAGGATCAAGAGGCCTGACCGCGCCTTCTCGCAGGCCGCCGCCACGCCGCGCAGCATGCCCACCGCCGCGGGGTCGTCGAAGGCGAAGGGCAGCGTCTCGTGGAACAAGAGGCCGATCGCCTCCGCCTTGCCCGTCCGCAGCATCCGCGCCGCCGGGTTGGGGCCGTGCACCCCCATCGCCCGCGCCGCCGCCATGATCCGGTCGCGCAGGTCGGCCGACAGCTGGTCGGGGCGGTTGAAGGCGTTCGACACGGTGGTGCGCGAGACGCCGACCGCCGCCGCGATGTCCAGCAGCGTGCCGCGCCGCTTCTCGGTTCCGTCACTCATGCATACACCCTAGGGGACCCCTCTTGATCGATCAAGAAACCCTCGATAGTGTAAAAACTGAATGCATTCAGAAGCCCTGTTCAGGGGACCGGGGCGGCTGGCGGGATCGCGGCCGGAATGCAGGGGACCGGAGGGGACGAATGCGCGAATGGTGGCGCGGCGCGGTGATGTACCAGATCTACCCGCGCAGCTTCCTGGACACGAATGGCGACGGCGTCGGCGATCTGGCCGGCATCACCGCCAAGCTGGACTACATCGCCGATCTCGGCGTCGACGGCATCTGGATCTCACCCTTCTTCAAGTCGCCGATGAAGGATTTCGGCTACGACGTCTCGGATTACTGCGACGTCGACCCGCTGTTCGGCACGCTGGCGGATTACGACCGGCTGATCGAAAAGGCGCATGCGCTGGGGCTGAAGGTGATCATCGACAGGGTGATCAGCCACACCTCCGACACCCATCCCTGGTTCACCGAGAGCCGGGCGAGCCGCGACAACGCCAAGGCCGACTGGTTCGTCTGGGCCAACCCGAAGCCGGATGGCAGCCCGCCGAACAACTGGCTGTCGATCTTCGGCGGCTCGGCCTGGCAGTGGGACACCCGCCGGCGCCAGTACTACATGCACAATTTCCTGACCCAGCAACCCGATTTGAACCTGCACAACCCCGAGGTGCAGGACGCGGTGCTGGCGGCGCTGGCGTTCTGGCTGGAGCGCGGCACCGACGGCTTCCGCCTGGACACCGCCAATTTCTACATGCACGACCGACTGCTGCGCGACAACCCGGCCAAGCCGGCGGACACGGCGCCGACCGGCGACGAGCGGCCGGACAACCCGTATTTCATGCAGTTCCACCGCTACGACAAATCGCAGCCGGAGAACCTGCTGTTCCTGCGCCGGCTGCGCGCGCTGATGAACCGCTATCCCGACCGGATGGCGGTGGCCGAGATCGGCGATGACGACCCGATCGGGCGAACGGCGGAATACGTCCAGGCCGACCTGCTGCACACCGCCTACAATTTCAGCCTGCTGAACGACACTTTCAGCGCGGCGCACATCGCCAAGGCGCTGATCGGATTCGAGCAGGCGACATCGGATGGCTGGCCGTCCTGGGCCTTCTCCAACCACGACGTCAAGCGGGTGCCGACGCGTTGGGGCGGGGCCGATGCCGACCCGCGGCTGGCGCGGCTGCTGGTGGCGCTGCTGACCTCGCTGCGCGGCACCGCCTTCCTGTTCCAGGGGGAGGAGCTGGGGCTGCCCGAGGCCGACGTGCCCTATGACAAGCTGCAGGACCCCTACGGCATCACCTTCTGGCCGGACTACAAGGGCCGCGACGGCTGCCGCACCCCGATCCCGTGGGAGGCGGAGGCACCCCAGGCCGGCTTCTCCACCGCCGAGCCCTGGCTGCCGATCCCGGAGGCGCATCGCCGCCTGGCCGTCGGCGCCCAGGCGCATGACCCCGAATCGACCCTGGCCTTCACCCGACAGTTCCTGCGCTGGCGCCGCAGCCACCCGGCCTTCGCGGCCGGAGCGCTGAAGTTCCGCGACACCGCCGACGGCGTGCTGGCCTTCGAACGGGTGCTGGATGGCGAGCGTATCCTCTGCGTCTTCAACCTGACCGGCGAAAGCCGGATCTGGACCGCGCCGACGGTGCAGATCGCGCCGACCGACGCGCCCGGGCTGGGCGGCCGGATGGATGGCGGCCGGGTCGCGCTGCCGCCCTATGGCGCCTTCTTCGGCGCCGTGGCGGCGGAGGCGATGATGTCGGAGCAGGACGCGGCCTGAGCCGGCCGTTCGAGAAATATTTGATTTCGACTCGCCAGGACCGGCCCTGGCGAGTCACCCTTTCGGCCAAGACGAGCACGCGGGGGGCGCGCCGGTCTCCCCCGCTGCACAAAAACAGAAGGAGGAGACATGTCGAAGAGCGCGCTCTTGCCTCTCGCCCTTGCCCTGACTTTGACGGGGGCCCTGGCCGGCACCGCTGCACAGGCGGAAGGTGTCACCGTCGCGATCGCCTGCGGCTCCGTCGGCGCCGAACAGGCGCAGTGCCAACAAGGCGCCAAGGAATGGGAGGCGAAGACCGGCAACACGGTCAAGGTTGTCGCCGCCCCGCAATCCACCTCCGACCAGCTTGCCCTCTACCAGCAGATCCTGAGCGCCAAGTCGGGCGACATCGACGTGTTCCAGATCGACGTGGTCTGGCCCGGCATCCTGGGCAGCCACTTCGTCGACCTGAAGCAGTATGTCGACCAGGCCACCATCGACCAGCATTTCCCCGGCATCATCCAGGGGCTGACCCGCGACGGACACCTGCTGGCCCTGCCCTGGTTCACCGATGCCGGGCTGCTGTATTACCGCCAGGACCTGCTGGACAAGTACAAGCTCAAGGTTCCCGGGACCTGGGCGGAGCTGACCGAAACGGCCAAGACCATCCAGGACGGCGAGCGCAAGGACGGCAACGACCGCTTCTTCGGCTTCGTGTTCCAGGGCCGGTCCTATGAGGGCCTGACCTGCAACGCGCTGGAATGGATCGTCAGCTCCGGCGGCGGCACCATCGTCGGCGCCGACGGCAAGATCACGGTCAACAACCCGCAGGCGGCCAAGGCGCTGGACCTTGCCGCGTCCTGGGTCGGCACCATCACGCCGGACGGCGTGCTGAACTACATGGAGGAAGACGCCCGCGGCGTGTTCCAGTCCGGCAACGCCGCCTTCATGCGCAACTGGCCCTATGCCTATGGGCTGGTCAATTCCGGCGACAGCCCGGTCAAGGGCAAGGTCGGCACCGCCGCCCTGCCGAAGGGCGACGGCGAGGGCACTCGCAGCGCGGCGACGCTGGGCGGCTGGCAGCTGGCGGTGTCGAAATACTCCGCCCATCCGAAGGAGGCCGCCGACCTGGTCGCCTTCCTGACCGGCAAGGACGAACAGAAGCGCCGTGCCATCGTCGGTGCCTTCCAGTCGACCATCCCGGCCCTGTACGACGACCCCGACGTGCTGAAGGCCCAGCCCTTCTTCGCCCTGCTGAAGACGGCCTTCGAAGGCGCGGTGGCCCGGCCCTCGGCGGTGACCGGCGAGCGCTACAACGAGGTCTCGACCCTGTTCTGGAACGCCGTGCACAACACGCTGTCCAAGCAGGGCGACGGCGCCACCAACCTGGCGCAGCTGCAGAAGGACCTGAACCGGCTGAGCCGCGGCGGCCGCTGGTGAGCAGCGCGGGCCGGCGGCCAGGCCTGTAGCGGCTGCCGCCGGCCCGTCCCGGACCACCGTCGATCTCGGGGGAGGATCCCATGACCGTCGTCACCTCGACCACCGCCCCGGCCGCCAAAACCGTGAAGCCGGTGGCCTCCAGGCTCAGCCGGCAGCGTGTCCGCGCCGCCTGGATGTTCCTGCTGCCGATGCTGCTGGTGCTGATGCTCGTCGCCGGCTGGCCGCTGGTGCGCACCATCGCGCTCAGCTTCACCGACGCGACCCTGAACGCGGACAAGCCGGTCCGCCTGGTCGGCTTCGACAACTACCTGTTCTACGGCCCCAACCGCGCCGATTACGACGACAAGCTGGGCGGCTATTACGTCTTCTATGACCCGAAGGGCACCAATTTGGTGTGGAAGCCCGACGATGGCCGGTTCTGGGACATCGACCAGAACAAGCCGGTCGATTACGACGTCGACACCAGCGGTATCTTCAGCTGGCAGGGGCTGCTGGTCGACCCGGTGTGGTGGCGGTCGGCCTGGAACACGGTGCTGTTCACCGTGGTCTCGGTGGTGATCGAAACCATCCTCGGCCTGATCATCGCCATGACGCTGAACACCCATATCCCCGGCCGCGGGCTGCTACGGGCCGCGGTGCTGATCCCCTGGGCCATCCCCACCATCGTCTCGGCCAAGATGTGGGGCTGGATGCTGAACGACCAGTATGGCGTGATCAACGAACTGCTGCTGTCCATCGGCGTGATCTCGCACCGCATCGCCTGGACCGCCGACCCCAGCCTGTCGCTGGGCGCGGTGATCGCGGTCGACGTCTGGAAGACCACGCCGTTCATGACGCTGCTGATCCTGGCCGCGCTGCAGATGCTGCCGGGCGAGGTCTATGAGGCGGCGAAGGTCGACGGCATCCGGCCGTGGCGGGTGTTCACCCGGATCACCCTGCCGCTGATCTGGCCGGCGCTGATGGTGGCGATCCTGTTCCGGGCGCTGGATTCGCTGCGCGTCTTCGACCTGATCTACGTGCTGACCTCGAACAGCATCAACACCATGAGCATGTCGGTCTTCGCCCGGCAGCAGAGCATCGATTTCCAGAACATCGGCTTCGGCTCTGCCGCCTCGACCCTGCTCTTCGTCATCATCGCCGTGATCGCCGCCC
>NZ_JBYRFX010000837.1:0-1985 GCF_057815775.1 Inquilinus sp. | reverse complement strand
ACCACCGGCGCCCGCATCCATGCCCGCGTCGGCGGGCTGCAGGCCAGCGAGATCAAGGGCGAGGACGGGCTGCGATGAGCGCCAAGATCAGAAAGATCGTGACGGTCGTCGAGGAGACGGTGACCGAGATGGGCCGGCCGGTCACCCCGCCGACTCGCCGCGCCGCCGCGGTGGCGGTGATCGAGAACCCCTTCGCCGGCCGCTATGTCGACGACCTGACCGAGCTGTTCGAGATCGGCGAGGAGCTGGGCGCGCTGCTGACCGCGAAGGCGGTGGCGGCGCTGGGCATCGAGGGATCGCGCGCCGAGAGCTATGGCAAGGCCGCGGCGGTGGGCGAGAATGGCGAGCTGGAGCATGCCGCCGCCATCCTGCACCCGAAGCTGGGCACCCCGGTGCGCAAGGTGCTGGGCAAGGGGGCTGCGCTGATCCCGTCCTCCAAGAAGCGCGGCGGCCCCGGCGTGGCGCTTGATATTCCGCTGGGCCACAAGGACGCGGCCTATGTCCGCAGCCATTTCGATGGCATGGAGGTGCGCATCGCCGATGCGCCGCGCGCCGGTGAGATCGTGGTCGCGGTGGCGGTGACCGACAGCGGCCGCCCCCTGCCCCGGGTCGGCGGCCTGAAGACGACCGAGATCAAGGGAGAGGACGGGCTGCGATAGCGGATTGAAGCCGGGCCCTATCCCAACTGTCAGCCCGGCGATGACAATAGGAATCAGTGGGAATTAAGGCCTGGCAACCGGCACAACGAGAGGGCAAACCACAAGGCAGCCCGACCGACAGGAACACGAAGGAGACAGGGATGACGGCAAGGTTTCACGTCGCGGCAGCGCTGGCGCTGTTCGCCGCACTCGGCACCCCGGCAGCCGCCGGGGCGCAGGAGATCAAGATCGGGGAGATCAACAGCTACTCCGGGCTGCCGGCCTTCACCGAGCCCTACCGCAAGGGCTGGCAGCTGGCGATCGAGGAGATCAACGCCGCCGGCGGGGTGAACGGCCAGAAGCTGGTCGTCGTCTCCAAGGATGATGGCGGGAAGCCGGCGGACGCCGTGACCGCCGCCAATGAGCTGGTGTCGTCCGAAGGCGTCACCATCCTGGCCGGCACCTTCTTCTCCAACATCGGCCTGGCCGTGTCGGACTTCGCCAAGCAGAAGAAGGTGTTCTTCATGGCGGCGGAGCCGCTGACCGACGCCGTGACCTGGGCCAACGGCAACCGCTACACCTTCCGCCTGCGCCCATCGAACTACATGCAGGCAGCGATGCTGGCGGAAGAGGCGGCGAAGCTGCCGGCCAAGCGCTGGGCCACGGTGGCGCCGAACTACGAATACGGACAGTCGGCCGTCGCGGTGTTCAAGCAGCTGTTGTCGGCCAAGCGGCCCGACATCGAATGGGTCGACGCGCAGTGGCCGCCGCAGGGCAAGATCGACGCCGGCTCCGTGGTGCAGGCGCTGGCCGCGGCGAAGCCCGAGGCGATCCTGAACGTCACCTTCGGCGCCGACCTGGTGAAGTTCGTGCGCGAAGGCAACACCCGCGGCCTGTTCGACGGTCGTTCGGTGGTCAGCTTCCTGACCGGCGAGCCGGAGTATCTCGACCCGCTGAAGGACGAGACCCCGGCCGGCTGGATCGTCACCGGCTATCCCTGGTACGCGATCAAGACGCCGGCGCATGATGCGTTCCTGAAGGCTTACCAGGCCAAGTACAACGACTATCCCCGCCTGGGCTCGATCGTCGGCTACATGACGATGAAGTCGATCGCGGCGATCCTGGCCAAGGCCGGGTCGGCCGACCCCGACAAGATGATCGCGGCGGCCGAGGGCATCGGCCTCGACAGCCCGTTCGGCCCGATCGTCTTCCGCAAGATCGACCACCAATCGACCCTGGGCGCCTTCGTCGGCAAGACCGCGGTCCAGGACGACAAGGGCGTGATGGTCGACTTCCAGTACCGCGACGGCGCGCAGTATCTGCCCAGCGATGCCGAGGTCGCCAAGC
>NZ_JBYRFX010000836.1:0-8209 GCF_057815775.1 Inquilinus sp. | reverse complement strand
CCCCGGCGCGGACCCGGCCTTCGACATAGTCGCGGCCGCGGCGCTCGATCACCACGGCGTCGATGCCGGCGCAGTGCAGCAGATGGGCCAGGGCCATGCCGGCCGGCCCGGCGCCGATGATGGCGACCTGGGTGCGCATTCCAAGGCCCTCCCGGAGCCTGTGACGTCGTGGCCCGCAGGCCATGGTTCGACGGCAAGGCTCGCGCCGGGCGGCTGCGAAAGCAATGGACACGGCGGCGGATAAATTGGACATTTCTTCCCTGCCATCGCATCCGGGTGCCGGCAGGGGAGGGCTGGAACGCCATGCAGAAGACCGTGATTCCGAGCTTTTTCCTCTATGGCGAGGCGCCGCGGACGGTCGATGACCGTTTCCTGCATTTGGAGGCATTGGCCGATCGCAGCCGGCCGAGCGACTGGAACATCCGGGCGCATGCCCATGCCAACCTGAACCACATCTTCCACTTCACCAGCGGCGGCGGGGTGATGCGGGCCGAGGCGCAGGCGATCCGGCTGGCGGCGCCCTGCCTGCTGCTGGTGCCGGCCGGGATCGTGCACGGCTTCGCCTTCGAGCCGGAGACCACTGGCTCGGTGCTGACACTGTCCGACACGTATCTGCGCGAGTTGACGCGGCGGGAGCCCGAGTTCCGGCCGATCTTCGCCGCACCGGCGGCGGTGGCGGTGGCCGAGCAGGGCTTCATCCGCAGCAGCCTGGAGCGGCTGTCGCGCGAACTGGCCTGGCTGGCGCCGGGCCAGGGGGCGGCGGTGGAGGCGCTGCTGGTCGGCATCCTGGTCGAGGTGCTGCGCCTGGCGCCGCATCGCGACGGCGCGGCGGCGGTGCCCGGGCCGCAGGCCCTGCTTGTGGCGCGGTTCCGCGAGCGGATCGAGGAGCGCTACCGCGCCCATGACGAGGTCGAGGCTTATGCTGAGGCGCTGCATGTCAGCCCGAAGCAGCTCTGGGCCGCCTGCCGGCGTGTTGCCGGTGCCGCGCCGGCCCGGCTGATCCGCGACCGGCTGCTGCTCGAGGCCAAGCGGCTGCTGCTGTATTCGAACATCTCGGTCACCGAGGCCAGCTACTATCTCGGCGTCAACGATCCGGCCTATTTCTCCCGGCTGTTCGCCAAGGAAACCGGCCTGTCGCCGCGGGCCTTCCGGCGCGGCGGTGACAGGTCCGGCGGCCAGCCTTACACGATCGTATCGACCAGGCCGCCATCGACCCGGATCGCGGCACCATTGGTGGCGGAGGCGAGGGGCGATGCGATGTAGACCACCATATTGGCGGTCTCCTCCGGCGCCGCCATGCGGGCGATGATCGAGGTCGGGCGGTGGGTGCGCACGAACTCGGTCGCGGTGTCGTCCAGCGACTTGCCGGCCTTGTCGGCCATCTCGCGCAGGAACTCCTTCACCCCGTCCGACATGGTCGGGCCGGGCAGCACCGAATTGACCGTGACATTGGTGCCGCGGGTCAGCTTGGCCAGGCCGCGCGACACCGCCAGCTGTGCCGTCTTGCTGAAGCCGTAATGGATCATCTCGGTCGGGATGTTGATGCCGGATTCCGACGAGATGAAGATCACCCGGCCCCAGTTGCGCGCCAGCATGCCCTTGAGATAGGCGCGGGACAGGCGGACGCCCGAGAGGACGTTGACCTCGAAGAACCGGGTCCAGTCCTCGTCCGGGATGTCGAAGAACTCCTTCATCTCGAAGATGCCGACGTTGTTGACCAAGATGTCGACCTCCGGCACCGCGGCCACCAGGGCGGCGGCGCCCTCGGCGGTCGCCACATCGGCCGCAGCACCGCGGACGGACGCGCCGGGCACCGCCTCTTTCAGCCGGGCCACGGCCGCGGCCACGGCGTCCGGCTTGCGGCCGTTCACGATCACCTCGGCCCCGGCCCCGGCCAGCCCCTGGGCGATGGCATAGCCGATCCCGCTGGTGGACCCGGTGACCAGGGCAGTCTTGCCCGACAGGTCGATCTTCATTGTGCTCTCCGTGATATCGGTCTTGCGGCGGCAGCCGTCAGATCAGGGCGCTGCCGCCATGAATATAGACCACGCTGCCGGTGGCGTAGGGGTTGGTGATCAAAGCGAGGATCTGGGTGGCGATATGCTCGGGCTGGCCGACCCGCCCGACCGGCAGGGTGCTGGCCGCGCGCTCATACATCGCCCGGCGCGCTTCCTCGGTCAGGCCGGCATAGAGCGGGGTCTCGACCAGCCCCGGCGACACGGCGTTGACCCGGACCGGCGCCAGTTCCAGGGCCAGGCCCTGGGCCAGCGCCTCCAGCCCGGCATTGATCGCGCCCTGGATCGCGGCGCCCTTGCGCGGCCGGATCGCCAGCACGCCGGTGACGAAGGTCAGCGACCCGCCGTCCTGGATCCTTGCCGCCCGGGCGACGCGGTAGGCGCCCCAGAACTTCGAGTTCATCGAGGCGAAAGCGTCGGCCAGCGGCAGGTCCCGCACCGCCGCGACCTTGGTCTGCGCCGCGGAGACCACGATATGGTCGTAGGCGGCGTCGTCGCGGAAGAAGGCCTCGACCGAGTCATCCGAGGTGGTGTCGAGCACCCGGCCCTCGCTGCCCGCGCCGATCGCCGCCACCGCCGCCTGCAGCTTGTCCTGAGACCGCGACGCGACCACCACGGCGGCGCCCAGCCGGGCCGCCGCCTGGGCTGCCGCCAGCCCGAGGCCCGAACTGCCGCCGACGACCAGCACGCGCTTGCCCTGCAATTCGCTCATTCCATCCTCCTGCTTCCGATCGGCGGGGCCACATGGCTTGCCGCCGTGAACATCTGGACCTTCGGCGTTGCGGAAATAATACTCGGCATCGTGAAGTCACTCTTTCCGGATCATTGATAATGCGGCCGATCGAGAACCTGACCGACATCGCCGTTTTCGCCCGGATCGCCACATCAGGCAGCCTGTCCGCCGCGGCGCGCGAGCTCGGCCTGTCGCTGGCGGTGGTGTCGAAGCGGCTGGCACGGCTGGAGGCGGCGCTGGGCGTGCGCCTGGTGCAGCGCACCACCCGACGGCTGAGCCTGACCGAGGATGGCGCCGCCTTCCACGAGCGGGCGCTGCGCATCCTGGCCGAGCTGGCGGCGGCGCAGGAGGCGGTGGGCGGCGACGGCCGGCCGCGCGGCCTGCTGCGGGTGACGACGACGGCGGCCTTTGCCCGCCGGCTGATCGCGCCCTGCCTCGGACGGTTCCACGAGCGCCACCCGGACGTCCGGGTGCATGTGATCGCCACCGACGCGGTGGTCGACCTGGTGCGGGACGGCATCGACATCGCCATCCGCCAGGCGGCCCTGCCGGACAGCGCGCTGATGGCGCGGGAGTTGGCGCGCAACTGGCGGGTGCTCTGTGCCTCGCCCGACTACATCGCCCGGCGCGGCCGCCCGGCGACGCCGCAAGACCTGGCGGACCATCCCTGCATCACCTATGGCGATCCGCCGATGACGGTGTGGCAGTTCGCCCGCCGGGGCGAGGCGCCGGTGGGGACCACCGTGTCCGGTACGATCATGAGCAATGATGGCGAGGTCGCGCATGCGGCGGCGCTGGCCGGGGCCGGCGTGGTGCTGAAGTCGATCTGGCATGTGGCCGAGGACTTGGCCGCCGGGCGCCTGGTGCGGATTCTCGAGGATTACGAATCGCCGGCGGCGCCGCTGCAGGCGGTCTTCCCCTCGGCCCGCCACCTCGCCCCGAAGACCCGCGCCTTCCTCGATTTTCTCGGCGCCGAGCTGCGGGTTGCGGCGGCGGGGCTGGGCACGCCCTGACCGGGCGCGGGGCGGCGTTGCAACGGTTTTGCCCGGCGGAGCCTTGCCAGCGGGTGCGGGCGCTGCTCAAACTCTCCCTTTATCGCCGGGCCGATCCGCGGCCGGGGCCGACCACGATGGACCGTTCATGACCGAGCCTGCGCCGATTCCCGTCTTCGACGGGCACAACGACGTCCTGCTGCGCCTGCTGAAGTCCCATGCCGGCACGGCCGAAACCGCGTTCATCGAGGGCACGGAGACCGGGCATCTCGACCTGCCGCGGGCGCGCCAGGGCGGCTTCGTCGGCGGCATGTTCGCGATCTTCCCGCCGCCGGTGCAATCCTCGGGGGCAACCGACCGGATGAAGGGCGGCACCTATACCGTGCCGCTGCCGGCCGAACTCGGCATCACCGACGCCCAGGCCTCGACCACGGCCATGGCCTCGATCCTGTTGCGGCTGGAGCGCGCCGGGGGCCTGAGCGTCTGCCGCGACGTGGCGGAGATCCGCGCCGCGGTGGCGAAGCAATCGCTCGCCGCGGTGTTCCACATCGAGGGCTGCGAGGCGATCGACACCGATTTCCGCATGCTCGACCTGCTCTACGCCGCCGGACTGCGCTCGCTCGGCATCGTCTGGAGCCGGTCGAACGCCTTCGGCCATGGCGTGCCGTTCAAGTTCCCCAGCACGCCGGACACCGGGCCGGGCCTGACCGATGCCGGGCGTGAACTGGTGCGCGTGTGCAATGAGCGTCGCATCCTGATCGACCTGTCGCATCTTAACGAGAAGGGGTTCTGGGACGTAGCCGAGCTGTCCTCGGCGCCGCTGGTCGCGACCCATTCCAACGCCCATTCGATCTGCCCGCACGCCCGCAATCTGACCGACCGCCAGCTCGACGCCATCCGCGAAAGCCGTGGCATGGTCGGGCTGAACTTCGCCACCGCCTTCCTGCGGCCGGACGGGTCGATGACCCCCGACACCGACCTGGAGGTCATGGTCCGGCATCTCGACGCGCTGATCGAACGGCTGGGCGAGGACGGGGTCGGCCTCGGCTCGGATTACGACGGCGCCACCATGCCGGCGCGCATCAAGGACGTGGCCGGGCTGCCCCGGCTGTTCGACGCGCTGCGGGCGCATGGCTATGACGACGCGCTGCTGCACAAGATCGGCACCGAGAACTGGTTCGGCGTGCTGGAGCGCACCTGGGGCCGCTGATCTCGGCTGTTGGGCGGTTTACTGCGCCGTCGCCGGAATGCAGGCGGTCAGACGGTCGACGGTCGCCGCCTTGCATGAAGTCTTGATCGAGTAGGATTCGCCATAGAGCCTCCAGTGCAAGGGGAGGCGAAGCCCGAGATTGCGGTCCTGCAGAAACACCCGCTGAGCGGTTTCGACACGGCTCACATCCTCGTGGGCCGCCTCGCTTTTCATCGCAACGATGCGGGCATCGAGAAAGGCGTTGAGATAGGCGACTTCATCGCCGCCCTGCGCCGGCGGGAGGGCTTTTTTCAAGGCGGCCTTGCGGATGCCGTCCAGGCCCGAAGTCAATCGGTCGTCCTCGATGCCGTGCACCACGGCCGCGTCGTAGTAGATAAATTGCCCCAACGTGCCCAAGCCATCGTTTTTGGCGAGCGCTACGGCCGGATCGAAGGCGGTGCGATCGCGTTCGCTGTCCTGCGCGGCGCGAAATTCCGGCAGCCGGGAGGCAACCTTCCAGGCCGCAACGAACGCGGGGCCAAGCCCCTCATGGGACGCCGTGCCATTCACCTTCTGCAGCGCAGGCAGAAATGGCGCCAGGGGGTTTCCCGGGTCTTTCGCGGTGTAATCCCGAACAAGGCTCAGGATATCGCCGGTTCCTGTGGTGAACCCGATAATGCCGGCCGTATAGCCACGGTCATCACCGATATCTTCGATGTATCCATATTGGGAACGCCAATCCAGGTCGGAATTCTCGGCACTCGACACCAGCTGCATCGCGATCTCCTTGCTCTCCGGATCCGCGAGGCCGCCCGAATTCTCTGCGGCGGTGGCCTGGCGGCCGAAGCACAAGGTCGATAGCAAGAGAAGCGCGGCCAAAGGCAGGATCTTCAGTCCGGAATTTCCGAGTGCTGTGCAAAGCCGAACGGAAGATTTGTTCATCACAGCACCATCTGCGTTTTCAGGCCGGAACCGGGTCGCGTTGACATCGAATATGCCGGGGGTCCGAGTCAACCGTCGAGGGAGCTTTGCCCCGGCCGGCCGGTGACAGCAAAACGGCCACGGGGATGCCCCGTGGCCGTCTTCCGAAGGGTGTTGAGTTCAGAATTAGAAGTCGTAGTCGCCGCCGCCCGCGGCGGTGGGGGTGGCCGGCTTCTTCTCGACCTTCTCGACGATCAGCGCCTCGGTGGTGATCAGCAGGCCGGCGACCGACGCCGCGTCCTGCAGGGCGATGCGCACCACCTTGGCCGGGTCGATGATGCCGGCCTTCAAGAGGTCGGCGAACTCACCCTTCTGGGCATCGTAGCCGCGGTTGATGTCGGTGCCATCAAGCAGCTTGCCGACCACGATCGAGCCGTCGCCGCCGGCATTCTCGACGATCTGGCGCAGCGGTGCCTGCAGCGCGCGGCGGATGATGTCGATGCCGACCCGCTCGTCGTCATTCGCCGGCTTCACCTTGTCCAGCGCCTTGGCGGCGTAGAGCAGGGTGACGCCGCCGCCGGGCACCACGCCTTCCTCGATCGCGGCACGGGTCGCATGCACCGCATCGTCGACGCGGTCCTTGCGCTCCTTCACCTCGACCTCGGTGGCGCCGCCGACGCGGATCACCGCGACGCCGCCGGTCAGCTTGGCTAGCCGCTCCTGCAGCTTCTCGCGGTCATAGTCCGAGGTGGTCTCCTCGACCTGCGCCCGCAGCTGGGCGATGCGGGCCTCGATCTCCTTCTTGCCGCCGGCGCCGTCCACGATCGTGGTCTCCTCCTTGGCGATGCGAACGCGCTTGGCGGTGCCGAGGAAGTCGAGGGTGACGTTCTCCAGCTTGATGCCGACATCTTCGGAGATCACCTGGCCCTTGGTCAGCACCGCGATGTCCTCGAGGATCGCCTTGCGCCGGTCGCCGAAGCCCGGCGCCTTGACCGCCGCGATCTTCAGCCCGCCGCGCAGTTTGTTGACCACCAGGGTGGCCAGCGCCTCGCCTTCGACATCCTCGGCGATGATCAGCAGCGGCCGGCCGCTCTGCACCACCGCCTCCAGCAGGGGCAGCAACGGCTGCAGCGCCGTCAGCTTCTTCTCGTGGATCAGGATGTAGGGGTTGTCGAGCTCGGCGATCAACTTCTCGGCATTGGTGATGAAATAGGGCGAGAGATAGCCGCGGTCGAACTGCAGGCCCTCGACCACGTCCAGCTCGGTCTCCAGGCTCTTCGCCTCCTCGACCGTGATAACGCCCTCGTTGCCGACCCGCTTCACCGCCTGGGCAATGATCCGGCCGATCTCGACTTCGCCGTTGGCGGAGATGGTGCCGACCTGGGCGATCTCGTCATTGGTCGATATCTTCTTGGCGCGGGCTTCGACTGCCTTCACCACGGCCTCGACCGCCTTGTCGATGCCGCGCTTGAGGTCGAGTGGGTTCAGCCCAGCGGCCACCGCCTTGGTGCCCTCGCGGACGATCGCCTGGGCCAGCACGGTGGCCGTGGTGGTGCCGTCGCCGGCCAGATCATTGGTCTTGGACGCGACCTCACGCACCAGCTGGGCGCCGAGATTCTCGAACTTGTCGGAAAGCTCGATCTCCTTGGCGACGGTCACGCCGTCCTTGGTGATGCGCGGCGCACCGAACGACTTGTCGATGACGACGTTGCGGCCCTTGGGGCCGAGCGTGACCTTGACCGCATTGGCCAGGATGTCGACGCCGCGCAGGATCCGGTCGCGGGCGTCGGTGGAGAACTTGACGTCTTTGGCTGCCATGATGGTGTCCTTCTGTGTGCCGGCGGTCTCAGGCGGCCTTCTTCGAGGGGCGCTTGGCCGCCTCGAACACGCCGATCACGTCGGATTCCTTCAGCACCACGAAATCGGTGCCTTCCAGCTTGATCTCGGTGCCCGACCATTTGCCGAACAGCACGCGGTCGCCGGCCTTCACATCCAGCGGCTGCAGCTTGCCGGCCTCGTCGCGCAGGCCGGGGCCGACGGCGACGACCTCACCCTCCTGCGGCTTTTCCTTGGCGGTGTCGGGGATGATGATCCCGCCCTTGGTTTTCTCGTCCTGGTCGATGCGCCGGATCAGCACCCGGTCATGCAGGGGGCGGAAAGACATGAAACAACACTCCTTGGAATGGATTTCGGGCATGCGGGCGCTATGGCCGGGCGATGCCGCGATGACGATGGAAGAGGAATGGTCCGGCGCGGGAGCTGCCGGATTTCGGCCGGGGCTCAGCCCGCCCGACGACACCGCGTCCGACACGACCGGGCCAGGCCCATCGGGGCGGGCAGGGGCATGTCAGGGGTGGTG
>NZ_JBYRFX010000835.1:0-5469 GCF_057815775.1 Inquilinus sp. | reverse complement strand
GTCCGGACCCGGCCGAGGCGCCGGATCGCCCGGACCGGGAAAGCCTGACCGAGCTCGCGGATTTCGGCTTCTCGCTCGACCGCTGCGGCCCCGGCGAGGTCATCGCCCGGATCTATCGCGACCTGGGCCTGCCCCCGGACCCCGCCCACTGGCCGCAAGCCTGGCCGGACGGAGCGCCGGTCCCGGACAAGGTCGCCGCCAAGGCATCCGGCCCTGACAGAACCCCCGATCGCCCTGCGGCCCCGAACCACCCCGCGGTGCCGTCATCCGATCCATCTTCATCCGATCAGGGGCCGGAGCCATCGCCCCCGCCTTCCCCCGAGGACGGCCCGGCTCCATCGGCCGATCCACCCATGCCATCAGCCCGACAACATGGTCCACCTGAAGACAGCAGCTGACGGGTGACGCAGCCGATCGAACGTGGCCGCCCATCCTTCACCGTCATTGCGAGCGCAGCGAAGCAATCCAGTCGTGCAGCCCGAGGCGGCCCGAACCTGGATCGCCACGCCCTACGGGCTCGCGATGACGGCGCGGGTTGGGCGAGGTCGGTTCGCGCCGGAACCGTCATTGGGAGCGCCGCTCACACAATCAGGCTCTCAGAGGCCGTTTGGAAATGCGCTGGTGTGAGTCGGCTGGCGGTGGTTTTCGAGAACCGGCGCGCAGCGGACTTAACGTCCGTGAGCACCGGAAGCACAGAAACCGCCGTCAGACGGCCGCACCAGTAGCAGTTCCGAACGGCCTGCGTCGGCAGTCGAACAGGTGGTTGCGGTTCACCCGGAAGCGGCGGCGCTGGTGCGGGCCCAGCAGGCGGCGGCTGTCGATGATATCAGGGACCAGGCCGGCTGCCGCGAGGCGGTCCGGAAAGTCGCGGCCGTTGATGCGGTAGTGATACGGGTGGCCGAAGCGCCGCATCCGCTCCATCGCGTCGGCGATGGCGGCACCGTCCTGCGTCGGGCCCTTCGGGTCGAACGGCACCATGATGATGGCGCGGCCGCCGGGCCGCAGCACCCGCGCCAGCTCGGCGATCGCCCTGGTGTCGCCGGGGATGTGCTCGAGCACATGGTTGGCGATCACGCGGTCGAAGCTGGCATCGGCAAAAGGCAGCGCCGTCAGGTCGGCCTGGACGTCGGCATAGGGGTTGAACAGGTCGACCGAGCGGTAGTGCAGGTTGGGCAGGCCGCGCAGCCGCTGTTCCAGCCAAGGCTCCGGCGCCGCATGCAGCACCCGGTGCCGGCCGGTCAGCAGATCGGTCCGGGCCGTCAGGTACAGCCAGAGGAAGCGGTGCCGTTCGACGCTGCCGCAGTTCGGGCACATGGCGTTGCGCCGGCCGTCCAGGCCGAAGGGCAGAAAGCGCCGTGCCCGGGTGCCGCAGATCGGGCATTCCAGCACCCCGGCCGGCCCCTTCGGCGCCTTCGGACGAGCGTAGAGCCGTTCGCTCCGGTACACCGCCGCCTCGTCCAGACGGTCGCGGGCGATGTCGCCGACGACCCGGCCGAGGTCATGCAGCATGCGACGATTCCCGGGCCTCCGCCGGAGTCTCCTCGACCGCGGCACTATCCGGCGGGGTCTCGCCGGAAGGCTGCGGCCGGGCGCCATCGCGCTCGCGCACCGCGGTGGCCAGCACCTGCACCGCCTGCGGCAGCGAGATGTCGGCCGCGATCGGCTGGAACGCGATGCCGGCCGCGCGGAACGCCTTCCAGATGGCGAAGCGCAGATCGGTGCCGACCCCGGCGAAGTTGTCGACATCGGAGATGTGGCAGCGCAGTTCGAGGTCCAGCGTCCCGGTGCTGAAGCTCTTGAAGGCCACCACCGGGGCCGGGAAGGCGCTGACGCGCTTGTCCTCCTTGGCGATCGCCAACAGCATCTCGCGCGCCACCTCGGCATCGGCGGAGGCGGCGATCGAGACCGGGATGTCGACCCGGCCGTTCTTGTCCTTGTGTGTCCAGTTGACGACCTGGGACGAGATCAGGTTGCCGTTCGGCACGATCACCGAGGAGCGCTGGAAGGTCTGGATATCGGTGGCGCGGACGCTGATGCGCCGGACCGTGCCTTCGGCGCCGCCGACCACCACCCAGTCGCCCACCTTCACCGGCCGTTCGACCAGCAGGATCAGGCCGGCGACGAAGTTCTGGACGATGTTCTGCAGGCCGAAACCGATACCGACCGACAGGGCGCCGGCGATCAGTGCCAGGTTCGACAGGTCAAGCCCGAGCACGCCGACGCCGAGCAGCACCGCGATCGTCACGCCGAGATAGCCGATGCCGGTGCGGATCGAGTTCTTCAGGCCGCGGTCGATCTGCAGCTTTTCGAGGAAGTGGGCGTCGAGCCGCCGCTGCAGGAAGCGGGTGGCGGTGATGCCGACGGTGAAGGCGACGATGGCGCCGAGGATGTCGAGCGGCGCGATGCGGACGCCGCCGACCTTCGCCCCGTTCAGGACGGTGGTGCCGATCGCCGAGATGTCGCTGCTGCTGAGCCCGATGATGGGCGCCAGCACCAGCAGCGCGGCCAGGCCGAGGACGATATCGGTGCACAGGGCGGTGCCGGTCTCGAACACCCACAAGCCGCGATCGTTCGGGAACAGCGAGTGGCGCACCCGGGCCATCGGCCCGACCGGCTGGGTCAGGAACCGGCCGATCGCTTCATGCACCATGCCGCGCAGGATCAGGAAGGCGGCGCCGATGCCGATCGTGGCGACGAGCAGATAGGTGACGTACAGCGCCAGCTTCTGATAGCCGATCAGCCCGGCGACCAGCACCACCACGGCCAGCAGCGCGGTCAGCAGGCGCAGCCGCGACCAGCGCCCGGCCGGCCGGGCCGAGGCCGGCAGGTCGTCGGACGGCTCACCCTGCGGCGAGGTCTCGACATCGGCGCGATAGCCCCACAGCGATCCCGGCAACAGGGCCAGAAGCGCCAGCGCGCCCGCGGCCAGCGAGGCCGCGACCAGCAGGGCGCGCAACTCGCCCTGCATCAGGATGCGGCCGTCGGCCATCGCCAGCGTGACCCCGGCGATGGCCCAGATCCCGGCCCCCAGCCGCAGCCGGTGGCACAGGGTGCGGGCCGAGGCATCGATCAGGTCGATCAGGCGCCAGGCGGGATCGTCGGGCGTCAGCGCGGCGGAGATCGCGGCCGAGGCCAGGAAATAGGCGACGATGCCCCAGGCCAGGACGCCCAGGGCGATCATCGCGACATAGCTGGCCGGCCGATCGCCGAGCCAGCCGGCGCAGATCACCGCCACCGCCAGCGTCATCATCGCGGGCAGCACACCATGGGCGATGGTGAGGACCAGGGCCGCGGCCGCCCGCCGCCGCAGGGACGGCACGGTTTCCGAGGGACGGCGGCCGAACCGCCGCAGCAGCCAGCGCCGCGCCAGCCAGCCGAGGCCGAGGACGATGGTTGCGAACAGGATGCGCCGGGCCATCTCGCCCACCCCGTCCCAGCCGGCGCCGGCCGGGTCCTGGAACGGCAGCATCAGCCGCGTGGCCAGATAGGTGGCCTGGTCGGGGACGGAGCCCCAGACCTGCGGATCGAAGGCCGCGGGCGCCACCGTCAGCAGGTCGCGCCGGAACCGGTCGACCCGCGCCGCATCGGCGGTCTGCTGCAGCAGGTTGGCCTGGGTCTTGACCGCTTCGGCCTGCCGGACCTGGCCGTCGAACTTCGCCAGGGCGTCCGCCAGCTCCTGCCGCTGCTTCACCACATCGGCCGATTCCGGGGGGGCGCCTTCAGCCGGCGGCGGCCCCAGCGCGTCGCTGACCTGCTTGATCCGGCCCAGCGTCGTGTTCGCGGCATCCGCCGCGGCCTGCGCCTGGTCGACCACGGCCGACAGCTGGGTGCGCAACGCGTTGTAGCCGTCGTCCGACAGGTTCTGCGCCGACAGCTGGACATAGAGCTGCCGCAGCGTGCCCTGCCATCCCGCGCTCTGCTTGTCGAAATCCGGATTGGTCTGGGCCGCGGCCGGCAGGGCGGCGAAGCCGAGGGCCAGCAGCAGGAACAGGCGGGGGAGCAGGGCGCGAAAGGTCATGGGCGGCCGAACCGGCACCGGATGCTATGGGGGATGTGTCTCTTTCCATGCCAAAGCGGCGACAAGAAGGCGACCCCGCCGATCGTCGCAGCAGCAATGCGCCGCGTCGCACTCCGGAAATCATGGATCAAGCCGTGGCCAGAGGCGCGGTCCTCTTGGTATGAATGCCGGAGCGATGAGCCGGCGCAGCCGGCAGACAGAGAAGACGATCGAGCGGGAGACCCCCATGAGCAGCGACACCAGCCTCTTCCCCGTGTCCGGCGACTGGGCCAAGCGCGCCTGGGTGGATTCCGCCAAGTACCAGGCGATGTACGAACAGTCGGTCGGCGACCCCGACGGCTTCTGGGCCGAGCACGGCAAGCGGGTCGACTGGATCAAGCCCTTCACCAAGGTCAAGGACACCAGCTTCGAAGGCGACGTCCACATCCGCTGGTTCGAGGACGGCACGCTGAACGCGTCGGCCAACTGCATCGACCGGCACCTGGCCAAGCGCGCCGACCAGACCGCGATCATCTGGGAAGGCGACGACCCGAAGGACAGCCGGCACATCACCTATCGCGAGCTGCACGAGCAGGTCAGCCGCCTGGCCAATGTGCTGAAGGCGCGTGGCGTGAAGAAGGGCGACCGGGTCACGGTCTACCTGCCGATGATCCCGGAGGCGGCCTATGCCCTGCTGGCCTGCGCCCGGATCGGCGCGGTGCATTCGGTGGTGTTCGGCGGCTTCTCGCCCGACAGCCTGAAGGACCGCATCCTCGATTGCGGCTCGACCATCCTGATCACCGCCGATGAGGGGCTGCGCGGCGGCCGGGCCGTGGCGCTGAAGGCCAATGCCGACGAGGCGCTGAAGAGCTGCCCCGACGTCACCAGCTGCATCGTGGTGCGCCGCACCGGCGGCAAGGTCGGCTGGACCGAAGGCCGCGACATCTGGCTGCACGAGGCGGCGGCCGAGGTTTCGGCCGACTGCCCGCCAGCGGAGATGAACGCCGAGGACCCGCTGTTCATCCTCTACACCTCGGGCTCGACCGGCAAGCCGAAGGGGGTGCTGCACACCACCGGCGGCTACCTGGTCTATGCCGCGATGACCCACCAGTACGTGTTCGACTATCACGACGGGGACGTCTACTGGTGCACCGCCGATGTCGGCTGGGTCACCGGGCACAGCTACATCCTGTACGGGCCGCTGGCGAACGGCGCAACGACGTTGATGTTCGAAGGCGTGCCGAACCACCCCGACACCTCGCGCTTCTGGCAGGTGGTGGACAAGCACAAGGTCAACATCTTCTACACCGCCCCCACCGCCATCCGTGCCTTGATGCGCGACGGCGAGGGCCCGGTGAAGACCACCAGCCGCGCCTCGCTGCGGCTGCTCGGCTCGGTCGGCGAGCCGATCAACCCCGAGGCCTGGCTGTGGTACCACCGCGTGGTCGGCGACGGCCGCTGCCCGATCGTCG
>NZ_JBYRFX010000834.1:0-9306 GCF_057815775.1 Inquilinus sp. | reverse complement strand
CTGCGGTTTCCGCGGTAGAGACTTTCGAATGTGTCCCACTCCCGCGTGGCGGGAGAGGGGACGCGCACGTCCGGACCCGCCTATGCGGCGCGCAGCACCACTTCGGCCGGGACGTAGTTGAGGCCGAGCGCATCTGCCACCGGCTTGTTGGTGACCTGGCCGGAATGGATGTTCAGGCCTTCGCGCAGATGCGGGTCGTCGAGGCAGGCGCGGCGATAGCCCTTGTCGGCCAGCGCCAGGGCGAAGGGCAGGGTGGCGTTGTTCAGCGCCACGGTCGAGGTCCGCGCCACGCCGCCCGGCATGTTGGCGACGCAGTAATGCACCACGCCGTCGACGACATAGGTCGGGTCGTAATGAGTGGTGGCCTTCGAGGTCTCGAAGCAGCCGCCCTGGTCGATGGCGACGTCGACCACCACCGAACCCGGCTTCATCTTCGCGATCATGGCCCGGGTCACCAGCCGCGGCGCCGCGGCGCCGGGGACCAGCACCGCGCCGATCACCAGGTCGGCCCCGGTGACGTATTCCTCGATCGCGTCGACCGTGGAGTAGATCGTGTTCAGCTCGGCGCCGAACTGCAGGTCCAGCTCCTTCAGCCGCTGCAGCGACTTGTCGATCACGGTGACATGGGCTTCCAGCCCCATCGCCATGCGCGCCGCGTTGGTGCCCACCACGCCGCCGCCCAAGACCACGACCTTCGCCGCCGGCACGCCCGGCACGCCGCCCAGCAGCATGCCGCGCCCGCCCTGGATCTTCTCCAGGCAATGGGCGCCGCACTGGATCGACATCCGCCCGGCGACCTCGCTCATCGGCGCCAGCAGCGGCAGGCCGCCGCGGGCGTCGGTGACGGTCTCATAGGCGATGGCGACCGCGCCGGATTTCATCAGCAGCTCGGTCTGGCGCGGGTCGGGCGCCAGATGCAGATAGGTGAACAGCACCTGGCCGCGGCGCAGCATGCGGCATTCGTCCGGCTGCGGTTCCTTGACCTTCACCACCATGTCGGCGCGCTCGAACACATCCTTGGCCGAGGCCACGATCTCGGCGCCCGCGGCGCGGTAGCGGTCGTCGCCGAAATCGATTCCGGCGCCGGCGTTGGTCTCGACGATGACACTGTGTCCGTGATGCACAAGCTCGCGGACGGAGCTCGGGGTCAGGCCGACACGATACTCGTGGGTTTTGATTTCCTTCGGCACGCCGATGAGCATGTTTCCCCCGGGTTTTCATTGCCGGCATCCGCCCTGCGGGCGGTGCCTGTTACCGATTCCTACCGCAACCCCGCGTGGAATGTCACCACCTGTCGGCACCGGGTCCGTCCCGCTCTGCCGGGATGGATCGAAATCCGCGGGCTGCGCGCATGCCCGCCGCGGGTTCCCGCGGTTGCGACGAAGCTTCATCTCCCGGAAGATGGCCGCGCGCTGCATCTTCGGATCGGTGAAGCCAAGGAGACGGACTGTGACGTTGCTGAAGATCTCGAACATGGGCCATCCCGTGCTGCGCCGCATCGCGGATCCGGTCGCCGACCCGACCGATCCGGAGATCGCGCGGCTGGCCGAGGACATGATCGAGACGATGCGGGATGCCCCGGGAATCGGCCTGGCGGCGCCGCAGGTCTACCGGCCGCTGCGCCTGATCGTCTTCGCCGTGCCGCCCGGCCGGCAGGAGGAGGGCGAGCCGCCGGCGCCGGAGGGGCCGACGGTGCTGATCAATCCCGAGATCGAGGCGCTGGAGGAGGAGAGGGTGCTCGGCCTCGAAGGCTGCCTGTCGATTCCCGGCCTCCGCGGCCTGGTGCCGCGCTGGCATCGGATCCGCTATCGCGGCTTCGGGCTCGACGGCGAGAGAATCGAGCGCGAGGCCCAGGGCCTGCATGCCCGGGTGGTGCAGCACGAGGTCGACCACCTGGACGGGGTGCTGTATCTCGACCGGCTCCGCGACCTCAGCGACCTCGCCATGGACGCCGAGGCGGATTATCTCGCGGACAGACTCAAGGATTCAGGCTCATGACCGACTCTGCCGCGACCGACCGAACCGCAGACCGGGCCGAACAGCGCGATGCGCTGCTGCTGGCCGCCCTGCCGCATGTCGCCTTCGACGGCTGGACCGGCCAGGCGCTGCGCCGCGGGGCAGAGGCTGCCGGCTTCGGGCCGGAGGACATCGCGAATGCCTTTCCCGGCGGCGTGGCCGAGCTGGCGGACCATTTCCATGACTGGGCCGATCGGACGATGGTGGCCCAGTTGGAAGAGGCAGGGGCGGCCTATACCGAATTGCGGGTGCGCGACCGGATCACCGAGGCGGTGCTGACTCGCCTCGACCTGCTGCTGCCCTATCGCGACGCTGTCCGCCGCGACCTGTCGCGGCGCAGCCTGCGGCCGGTGTCGCGCCGGGGCCTGTGCCAGCTCTATCGCACGGTGGATGCGATGTGGCGCGCGGCCGGTGACAGCGCGACCGACTTCAATTTCTACACCAAGCGTGGGCTGCTGGCCGGCGTCTACGCCTCGACCCTGCTGGTCTGGCTCGACGACCGGTCGGAAGAGCAGGAGATCACCCGGGCCTTCCTCGAACGCCGCATCGGCGAGGTGCTGGCGATCGGCAAGCGGATGTCCGGGCTGAAGCGCGTCGGCGACTGGGCGGAAGCGCCATTCCGGCTTGCCGCCCGGCTGCGGGAAGGGCGAGGCGCGGTCGCCGAATAGGGATACAGTGTGGGTTGGGTCGCGATCGCGACCCAACCTGTCGGCCAGACTACTTCTTGCGGAAGGCGTCCAGGGCCACGACCTTGCCGCCCTCGACCGGGGCGTTGTTGGTCTGGCTCTTGCCGGTCGGGCCGGCGACGACATTGTCGTCCTGCGCGGTCTCGACCTCTTCGGCCTCGCCGTCCTCCACCTCGGATTCGGCTTCCCCTTCGGCGCCTTCCTTGGCGGATTGGAACTGCAGGGCGAAGTTGACCGAGGGGTCGGCAAAGGTGGTGATCGCGGCCAGCGGGATCACCAGGCGTTCGGTCTTGCTGGAGAAGCTGAGCGAGACCGAGAACCGGTCCTCGCACACCTCCAGGCCGAAGAACTGGTGCTGCAGGACAATGGTCATCTCCTGCGGGTACTTCTGCCGCAGATATTCGGGGATCGCGACCCCGCGATGATTTGTCATGAAGGTCAGATAGAAATGATGCTCCCCCGGCAGGCCGGTTTCGCCCACCTGGGTCAGCGCTTCCCTGACCACGCCGCGCAGGGCGGATTCGACCATACGGTCATATCGGAGTTCTTCGTCCATCCGGCCACACTAGACCGGGCCCGACGGGTTGAAAAGGGAGACGCGCGCACAGCCCGGGCCCGATCCCACTTTCTTCGAAAAAAGAAGTGGGGCGTTCTGTTGCTGGGTGCCCCAAGCCCCACCCCGACGGGGCTAACCGCCGAGGGATTTAAGAGAGGTCGCTAAGCCGCTTACGCGGCCGCGCGAACCTCAGCAAAGTTGTCATTGGCAACTATTGCGATGGCCCGATAACGGCGGAACCATGCCGGACGAAAACCTTTCCTTTACTACACGCGTCGATCCTATTTCGCCCCCATGCTCCGTCCAACACCGGAGATTTTGGTGGAGGCGCCGGGTACCGCCCCCGGGTCCGCAGCGTCTATTCCAAAAGGCGTTTATCGTCATAGTCGGTTGCCCGACCCCCCTAAGATAGGGGCAAGCCGGCGCAGATGGAAGGGGGAGTGTTCCATTCCGTCACAGCATGAAATCCGCGGCGGTCAGCGCCGTGGCCGACTGGACGGTGATCGCCATGTCCGCCACCCGGTCGCCATCGATGTCCATCAGGACCGCATAGATGCCACCGCTGCCCTGGACGATCACCTCGTGGCCCGAGCCGGTGAAGGCACCGCCCGCGGTGAAGCCGAACGCCGTATTGCCGTTGGCGCCATTGCCGTCCGCATCGATCGGCCGGAGATCGATCTTGTCGCCCTGGGCGTGGGAGAAATCGGTGATCGTATCGCGGCCGGCTGCGGCGACGGTGCTGTCGGACACGGCCTGATACAGGAAATAGTCGTTGGCCGCCCCGCCGGTCAGCGTGTCCGCACCGGTGTTGCCCATCAGGACGTTGGTCGCGGCACTGCCGGTCAGAGTGACGTTGAAGGTCGAGCCGTAGACGTTCTCGATGCTGATGTAGGTGTCACCCTGCGCATTGCTGCCGGCGCCGGTGTTGGTGGCCAGGTTGACGGTCACGCCACCGGGGCTGTCGTGGTAATAGGCCCAATCCGATCCGGTGCGGCCGTCGAGAATGTCGGCACCGCCGCCGCCGACCAGGCGATCATCGCCATCGCTGCCGGTCAGCCTGTCGGCGCCTTCGTTGCCGTAGAGTCCATCGGCCCCTGCGTCACCGTTGAGCGTGTCGGCGCCGTTGCCGCCCTGCAGCGTGTCGTCCCCGGACCCGCCATTGAGGGTGTCGTCGCCGTTATTGCCGGTCAGCGTGTTCGCGCTGCCGTCGCCGGTCAACGTGTCGGCGAAGGCCGAGCCCCACAGATTCTCGATGCTGACATAGGTGTCACCGGCCGCCTCGCCGGTGTTCACGGAAGAATTGGCCAGGCTTGCCGCCACGCCGGCGGTCGCCTCGTGATAATAGGCCCAGTCCGACCCGGGACCGCCGTCCAGATGATCGGCCCCCAGGCCGCCGACCAGCTTGTCGTCGCCCGCGCCGCCCAGCAGCACATCCGCGCTGCCCTTGCCATATAGCACATCAGCGCCGTTGCCGCCGTCCAGCGTGTTTGCCCCACCATCTCCGGTCAGCCGGTCGTCGAACGCCGAGCCCATCAGATTCTCGATTCCCGCCAGCACATCGCCCTGGGCGTCGCCGCCCGAGGCGGTGTGCCCCAGCAGGTCGACCGTGACACCCGATCCGGACTGCCGGTAATCGGCGGAATCGGAGCCGACGCCGCCGGTCAGGATATCTGCACCCGCGCCGCCGGCCAGGACGTCATCGCCCCGGCCGCCAGTCAGCTGATTCGCGGCGGAATTTCCGATCAGTGAATCATTGCCATCGCCGCTCCAGGCGTTCTCGATGACGGTGCCGGCGGCCAGGGTCAGGGCTCGGCCGGCGATGGAACAGGCACCGCTGTCGAGGTCGATCACGCAGGCGCCGGTCAATGCCGCGCCGTTGATGGTGTCGTTGCCGCCGGTGTCGGCCAGGGTCTGGCGCCCGGCCGCGGCGCCGATCGTGGCGAACTCGTCGGTGTAGATATAAGTGTCATCAGGGCTCGACGCGTCGCCATAGAGGTGCAGGGCCCAGGAATTCAACACCCCCGTTTCGCCGCCGGCCAGGTCTCGGACGGTCAGCGTCCAGGTGCCCTGGCCGGTCTCGCCCCAATCCTGCACGCTGCCGACGGTGAAGACGACATCGTGCTGATTCGACCCGTCAGTGGCGATGGCGCCGAGGCCGGGCCGGTCGATCAGGATGCTCTGGGTGCCGTTGGGCGAGGTCAGGACCAACTGCAGGTCGCCGATCCAGTTGTGGCTGATGTTCAGCGACACCTCGACGCGGTCGATCTCGATGCCGTTGGCGATCGCCAGGGTGGAGGAGACGCCGGTGGCATTGCCGTCGGGGATCGCGAGGGCAGGGGTCGTGGTGGCGGAGAAGCTGATTTCGTTGGCGCTGGTGTGCGGGGCGCCGGTCCAGCTTTCCGCCAGCCGAACGGCCGCCTGGGCATCGACCAGGCCGAAGCCGATGTCGTGGTTGACCGTCAGCCCGCCGCCGTTCCAATTCGTCGCCCCGTTGGTTTGGTCGCCGGACGCGGCCGGGGTGGTCCTGGCAGAATAGGCCAGGATCTCCTCCACGTCGCGCCAGCCGAGATTCGGGTTGGCCTGCAGCATCAGGGCGACGACGCCCGAGACCATCGGTGCGGAGGCCGAGGTACCGTTGAAGCTGGAGGTGTAGTCGCCGGCGGCGTAGCCGGCGGCGCCGACGCGGTCCGTGGTGACGATGGTGCCGGCGACCGGGCTGCCCGGTGCGCCGACCAGGACGGTGGCGCCGGGGGTCGAATAGTCGGCCAGGCTGCCATCCTGATAGGTCGCCCCGACCGTGATCGTCCATCGGTTGTTGGCGAAGCTGTGCAGGTTGGTGTCATCGCCGTAGTCACGGGCGTTGCCGGCGGATTGGACGATGATCGTGCCCAGCCCGTTGCGGCCATGCGCGGCCGCGTTCAGGGTCGCTCCGGCGGCTGCGGCGAAAGTGGTGCCGGAGAAATTGTCGATGAAGGCGGAGTTCGCGTCGTCGAAGAAAGCGTTGCCGTAGCCCCAGCTGTTGCTGAGGACATCGGCATCCGTGGCCGCATGGTTCCGCGCATTCGCCGCCCCGGCCGGCAGGCTGCTGAACAGCAGCGGGTCGTAATAGGAGATCAGCGTCGACTCATAGGCGACGCCGACGATGCCGATGCCGTTGCGTTCGCCCGCGATGATGCCGGCGGTGGCGGTGCCGTGGTCGTCATCCGACGTCACCGGCGCGCCGCCGGTCCCGCCGGTGGCGGCGTTGAAGCTGTGCGCGGTGTTGATGTTGTCGTTCAGGTCGGGGTGGCTGAAGTCGATGCCCTGGTCGTGCAGGCCGACGACGACGCCACTGCCGGTATAGTCATCCCAGACATTGCCGAGATGGATGCCCCACGGACCGGTCAAATACCATTGCTGCGCATAAAGCGGATCGGTCGGGGCGGCCATGGCGAAATATCCTGATCAAAATACGCCGGCACGATCCTACCTGAGAATAGCCCGCTGTTCTGCGGAACGATGAGGGTGCAGCGGCGCCCCGGCGCGGCTACAGTGCCGGTCGACCCGATGACGGACCGATGACCCGATGACAATCACCGCCGACCAGCGCGCCGAACTCGACCAGATCCGCGCCGAGACCCACGCCACGCGCCGTGCCACCGTGCCGGCGCTGGAGGAGATCCTGTTCGAGCCGCTGCCGGTGCTCGATCACGGCTTCGTCCGCGTGGTCGACTACATGGGCGATGATTCGGCGGTGGTGCAGGCGGCCCGCGTCTCCTACGGCCGCGGCACCAAGAAGGTGTCGGAGGATGAGGGGCTGATCCGCTACCTCATGCGGCACTGGCACACCACGCCATTCGAGATGTGCGAGATCAAGTACCACGTGAAGCTGCCGATCTTCGTGGCTCGGCAGTGGATCCGGCACCGCACGTCCAACGTGAACGAGTATTCCGCGCGCTACTCGATCCTCGACCGGGAGTTCTACCTGCCGGCGCCGCAGCACCTGGCGGCGCAGTCGAGCGTCAATCGGCAGGGCCGCGACGCGGTGCTGGAGGGCGAGGAGGCGACGCGGGTGCTCGACCTGCTGCGCGACGACGCGGAGCGCTGCTGGCGCGACTATGCCTGGATGCTGAACGAGGAGATCGACGGCGTCGACGCGCCCGATCCGAATCGCCAGGGCCTGGCGCGCGAACTGGCGCGGATGAACCTGACGCTGAACACCTACACCCAGTGGTACTGGAAGACGGATCTGCACAATCTGATGCATTTCCTGCGGCTGCGGGCCGATCCCCATGCCCAGTACGAGATCCGCGCCTATGCCGACATCATGCTGGACGGCATGGAGCGCTGGGTGCCGCTGACCACCCGCGCCTTCCGCGACTACCGGATGAACGCGGCGACGATCTCGGCGCCCGGCCTGACCGTGCTGCGCCGCCTGCTGGCGGGTGAGGCGGTGGCCCAGCCGGACAGCGGCCTGACCCCGCGCGAATGGCGCGAGCTGATGGCGGTGCTGGCCCAGCCGGCCTGACCGGAACGGTCACAGGATCGGGCGAAGGCCCGATCCGCCCCGCCCATCATGCGCGGGATAACTGGCGGCATGATGCGATGACATAGGGCGGGCGGCGGCCCGGCCGGCAGGATGCGTCATGCCTTCTTCGGCCCGATCCCGGACGGGACGGGCCCGGGCTCCGCCGTCTTTCCGATCGTTGCATTCCGGACGAGATATGAAGCGAAAGACCGTCGTCGCGGCTATGGCCGTGTCGGCCGGCATCATCCTGGCCGTGGTCGCATGGAAGATGTTCTGTCCGAATCCGGACGCGCTGTGGCAGATCGTCAGCGAGCAATGCGTGCCGCAGGCCCGTGACGGTGCCGCGCACAACCGCTGTGCGAAGGTCGATCTCGCCGCCGGCTATGCGGTGTTCAAGGACCGCAACGGCGTCGGCCAGTATCTGCTGATTCCGACCGACCGGGTCGCCGGCATCGAAAGCCCGCAGCTGGTCGCACCCGGCGCGCCGAATTACTGGCAGGCGGCCTGGCAGGCGCGCAGCTATGTCGAACAGGCGCTGCAGGCACCGTTGCAGCGGCAGCAGGTCGGGCTGGCGATCAACTCCGTCCGCGGCCGCAGCCAGAACCAGCTGCACATCCATATCGACTGCATGCAGCCCGGCGTCGCGACGACGCTCGCGGTCGAGCGGAACGCGCTGGGCGACCGGTGGACGGATCTGCCGGTGCCGCTCGCCGGCCATCATTATCGTGCCCGCCTGATCGACGATGCCGCGCTGGCCACGACCGATCCGTTCCGGCTGCTGTTCGACGACATCCAGCCGCGTGGCGAAGCCATGGCGGACCAGACGCTGCTGCTGACCGGGACGACCCTGCCGGGCGGCGGGCCGGGCTTCATCCTGCTCACTGACCATGTCCAGCCCGGCGACAACGCCTCGGCGGAGGAGCTGCTGGACCATTCCTGCAGCGTCCGGAACTAGGTCAATCCAGGTTGATCACCGGCTGGCTGCACAGGTCGAGGCTCCAATACTCGGCCTCGGTGCCGTCATGCTCGCGCACCTTCACGTCGAAATAGCAGCCGCCACGCAGGTCATCGACCGGAATCTTTGCTGATTCTCCGGGCGGCAAAGGATTCGCCTGCAGGCGGTTATAGCCCCAGGAGCTTTCGAAATCGGGCGACACGCGGAGGTCGTCGATCTCCACGCTCCGCTTGTTCTGGATCCGGACCGAATCCGGCAATGCCTGTGCGGCGGCGCCGACGGCAAATCCGGCGGCGAGCAGCGCGAGCAGGGCAATCCGGCAGCTGCGTCCTATCAATCGCTGACTCCGACTGGTGGCAACCGGCCGCATCCGGCGCCACGCGAATTGCCCCTCTTATCGGATCGATTTGTGGCGAGGTGGTGACGTTGTGGCTCTTGGGCTACGTCGGAGCCCAAGAGCTGCCGCGGCAGGCCGTGCCTATTCGATCACGATCCGCGGCGCGGCCTGGCCGGAGCCGGCGCTGACCTTCTCCCACACCCGGGCGGCGATGGCACGATAGACTTCGGCATGCGCGCTGTCCGGCGC
>NZ_JBYRFX010000833.1:0-5466 GCF_057815775.1 Inquilinus sp. | reverse complement strand
TGGAACACGCTATTGTGATGCCGCACGGTGTTGCTCCGTTCGTGTCCAGGTGACGCGCCAACGTCCTGAACTCGAGCTGAATCAACACCGTGCGCCCTGTCCACCTTTTCTCAACCGGACACCCGTGGGCTTGACCCGAGGATCCAGGGGCCAGCGAGAGCGGCTCTTGATGGCCCCTGGATTGCCCGGTCAAGCCGGGCAATGACAATGAAGGGGGTTTCCTAACCGGCGGCAATAAAAAAGAGGCTGCCCGAAGGCAGCCCCTTTTCCGTCGGAAAGCCTTCTGCCTCAGCCTTGCCCGACGGGCAGGGCGACGAAGCGCAGGTCGCCGCCGGTTTCCACCAGCAGCAGCACCGATTTGCGGCCGGCCTCGCGGGCCTCGGTCACCTTCTTGGCGACATCGGCCGGGGCGGCGATCTCGGCCTGGCCAACCTCGACGATGACGTCGCCGACCTTCAGCCCCTTGTCGGCCGCCGGCGACCCGCTGGTGACCACCGTGACGACCACGCCCTTCTGGTCGTCGGACAGCGAATACTGCTTCTTCAGCGCATCGGTCAGCGGCGACAGGGTAACGCCGAGCGCGTCGAGGGTCTGCGGCTTGTCGGCATCGCCCTGGCTATCCGGCGTGTTCGACGCCAGCAGGCCTGACTTCTCCGCCTCCTCCAGCTCGCCCAGCGTCGCCGGCAGTTCCTTGCGCTGGCCCTTGCGCCAGACCACGACCGGGACCTGCTTGTCGACCGGGGTGTCGGCCACGACGCGCGGCAGGCGGCGGCTTTCGCCGATCGGCTTGCCGTCGAAGGACAGGATGACGTCGCCGGTCTCGATCCCGGCCTTGGCCGCCGGCCCGCCATCGGTCACGCCGGCCACCAGCGCGCCTTCCGCCTTGTCGAGGCCGAGGCTCTCGGCGATTTCCGGCGTCACCGACTGGATGCGGACGCCGAGCCAGCCGCGCTTGGTGCGGCCGAATTCGATGATCTGGTCGACCACGCCGCGGGCCAGCGCCGACGGGATGGCGAAGCCGATGCCGACCGAGCCGCCCGAGGGCGAATAGATCGCCGTGTTGATGCCGATCACCTGCCCGTCCATGTTGAACATCGGGCCGCCGGAATTGCCGCGGTTGATGGCGGCGTCGGTCTGCAGGAAGTCGTCATAGGGGCCGGCGTTGATTTCGCGCGACCGTGCCGAGATGATGCCGGCGGTGACGGTGCCGCCGAGGCCGAACGGGTTGCCGATCGCCAGCACCCAGTCGCCGACCCGCATCTTGTCGCTGTCGCCGAAATCGGCGAAGGGCAGCGGCTTGTCGCTTTCGACCTTCAGCACCGCGAGGTCGGTCTTGTCGTCGCGGCCGACCAGCTTGGCCTCGAGGCTGGTGTTGTCGTGCAGGACGACGGTGATCGATTCGGCCCCTTCGATCACATGATAGTTGGTGACGATGTAGCCATTGGCCCGGACGATGAAGCCGGAACCGAGCGCGGTGGCGTTGTGCGGCGTCGGCTTGTCGCCGCCGCCCTGGCCGCGCCGGTTGAAGAAGTCGTGGAAGAACTGCTCGAAGGGCGAGCCCGGCGGGAACTGCGGCATCTCCGGCAGGTCCTGGTCGCCCTCGACCTTCTGCGTGGTCGAGATGTTGACCACCGTCGGCAGCAGCTTCTCGGCGAGGTCGGCGAAGCTGTCGGGCGCCGGCGCGGCGTGGGCGGCCCCGGTCACGGCCGTCAGCCCCATCGTCGCCAGCATCGCCGCGGCGACCAGCATGGTCCCGGCCCGCTGCAGCAGGGCGAGCGGACCGGCCGCGATCGAACCGGTTGGGGGGCGGGCAATCGGTCTGGTCACGAACGCTCTCCTCGCTCAAAGCGGAACGCCGGCCCCGAAAGGAGGCCGGCGTCCCTCATCATACACCCGATCGTGGCAGGATGCGGGCCCGCATCAGCCCGAGGTGCCGGGCGCCGGCGCTGCCGGGGCGGCAGGCGCCGGTTCGACCGGTGCCGGGGCGACCGCAGGCGGCGCCGGGGCGACCGCAGGCGGCGGCAGATTGGCCGCGGGCGGGGTTGCCTGCGTCACAGCCGGAACCAGGCCACGGCCGGTCGCGTCGTTGAAGTACTTGAAGAAGTCGCCCTTCGGCGACAGCACCAGCGTGGTGCCCGGCCCCATCGCGTTCTGATAGGCCTGCAGGCTGCGGTAGAACGAGAAGAACTGCGGGTCGGCGCCATAGGCGGCGGCCTGCACCTTGATCGCCTCGGCGTCGCCCTGGCCGCGCAGTTCCTGCGCCTTGCGCTCGGCATCCGCCAGCAGCACGGTCACGTCGCGATCGGCGCGCGACCGGATCTGCAGCGAATATTCCTGGCCCTGGGCGCGGTACTGCGCCGCTTCGCGTTCGCGCTCGGACTTCATGCGGTCATAGACCGACTGCACCGTGCCTTCCGGCACGTCGGCCCGGACGATGCGGACGTCGACGATCTCGATGCCCAGCGGCTTGGCATTGGCTTCGACGCTGTCGCGGATCGACCGCATGATCGGCCCGCGCTGTTCCGACAGCACGTCGAGCTGGTTGTAGTTGCCCAGCACGTTGCGCAGCGCGTTGTTGACGAAGCTGTTGATGCGGGTGCCGGCGATCTGCTCGTTGCGCACCGCCTGGAAGAACAGCAGCGGGTCGGCGATGCGGTAGCGGGCATAGCTGCCGACATCGAGGCGCCGCTGGTCGGACAGGATCACCTGTTCGACCGGCGGATCGACGTCGAGCACGCGCTTCTCATACAGCTGCACGTTCTGGATCAGCGGCAGCTTGAACTTCAGGCCCGGCGTCGATTCGACTTTCACCACCTCACCGAACTGCAGGACCAGGGCCTGCTCGTTCTGGTTCACGGTGTAGAGCGAATCGGCCAGCACCAGGCCGACGATGACGACGGCGGCGCCGAGGATGGCAAGCTTGGCGTTCATGTTACTGCCCCCCCTTCGTCGCGGCACCCGGCGCGGGGCGATTCATCAGCTCGGTCAGCGGCAGATAGGGCACGACACCCTGCCCGCCCACGGCATCGTCGATCAGGATCTTGTTCGAATCCTTCAGCACCGTCTCCAGCGTCTCGAGATAGAAGCGCTCGGCCGTGATCTCCGGCGCCAGGCGATAGGACTGAAGCACTTCGGTGAAGCGCGCGCCGTCACCCTGGGCCTTGGCCACCACCTGCTCGCGATAGGCTTCCGCCTGCTGCGCGATCTGCTCGGCCTTGCCTCGGGCGTTGGGGACCACGCCGTTGCGGTAGGTTTCGGCGTCGTTGCGCAGCTGGTCCTGGTTCTGGCGGGCGCTCTGCACGTCATCGAACGCCGCGATGACCTGCTGCGGCGGTGCCACCTTCTGCAGCTGCACCTGGTCGATCACCACGCCGGCGCCGGGGCGGCCGGGCGAGCCATAGCTGTCGAGCGTCGCCTGCAGCAACTGGCGGGCTTCCTGTTCGATCTTGCCGCGGGCCTCGTTCAGCGCCGGCTGGATCTCGGTGTTGCCGATCACCTCGCGCATCGCGCTCTCGGCCGCGACCTTCACGGTGCCGTCGGCGTTCTTGATGTTGAAGAGATAGGCGACCGGGTCGGAGATGCGCCACAGGACGATGAAATCGATATCGATGATATTCTCGTCCTTGGTCAGCATCTGGCTCTCATCCGGGATGTCCCGGGGAACCGTGCGGCCTTCGCCGCTGCTGAACCCGATCTCGATCCGATTCTGCGTCGTCACCGACGGCTTGGTCACGGCTTCGATCGGCGCCGGCAGGTGATAGCGCAGGCCCGGCTGTTCCGTCCGGACATAGGCACCGAATCGCTGGACCACGCCGAGTTCGTCCGGCTGGACCCGGTAGATGCCGGTCAGCAGCCAGCCGATCACGATGACGACGATGGCGATCAAAATGCCGCGGCCGCCGCCGAATCCCTTGGGCATGACCTTGCGGAAACGATCCTGGCCGCGCCGGATCATGTCCTCGATGTCGGCCTGGCTCGGCCCGCCGCGGCCCCACGGGTTCTGTCCGCCGCCTTGCGGTCCGCCGCCCCACGGGCCGCCACCGCCGCCGCTGCCCCCGCCTTGATTACTCCACGGCATCCAGATCCCTTCCCCTCGACCGCCCTGTCATCCTGGGCGCCGGATGCTATATCTCGGCGCGGCAGGTGGCATGTTGCAGCCTGTCATATTGGACAAAGGGCAGGAAGTTCAACCATGGCGACTGGCCGCACGACAGTGACCGAGGCCGCGGTGCTGGATGCATTGCGCGGGGTTCGGGACGACGAACGCGGTGGCGACCTCGTCGCCCTCCATATGATTTCAGGCCTGACGCTGCGCGACGGCCACGTTCTGTTCTCGATCGAGGTCGATCCCAGGCGCGGCCCAACGCTGGAGCCGTTGCGCCAGGCCGCGGAACGCGCCGTGAGCGCGGTGCCGGGCGTGCTGTCTGTGACTGCCGTCCTGACCGCCCATCGCGGCGGGCCGGCCCCCCAGACCGCCACCCGCGCAGGCGGACCGGCCCCGGCCCAGGTGCCCCCGGCGGCTCCGGGTGGGGCGCAAAGCCGCAAGCTGCCGGTGACAGGCATCGGCGCCATCATCGCCGTCGCGTCCGGCAAGGGCGGCGTCGGCAAATCGACCACCGCGGTCAACCTCGCCCTCGGCCTGTCCGCCAACGGGCTGAAGGTCGGGCTGCTCGACGCCGACATCTACGGCCCGTCGGTGCCGCGGATGACCGGCATCACCGGCAAGCCGGCCTCGCCCGACGGCAAGACCATGGACCCGAAGGAGAATTACGGGCTGAAGGTGATGTCGATCGGCTTCCTGATCGACGAGGAGACGCCGATGATCTGGCGCGGCCCGATGGTGCAGTCGGCGCTGTCGCAGATGCTGCGCGACGTCAATTGGGGCACGCTGGATGTGCTGGTGGTCGACATGCCGCCCGGCACCGGCGACGCCCAGCTGACCATGGCGCAGCAGGTGCCGCTGGCCGGCGCCGTGATCGTGTCGACGCCGCAGGACATCGCCCTGCTGGACGCCCGCAAGGGCCTGAACATGTTCCGCAAGGTCGACGTGCCCGTGCTCGGCATCATCGAGAATATGAGCTATTTCTGCTGCCCGAATTGCGGCCATCGCTCCGACATCTTCGGCCATGGCGGCGCCCGGGCCGAAGCGGAGCGGCTGGGCTGCGACTTCCTGGGCGAGGTGCCACTGGACATCGCCATCCGCGAAACCTCGGATTCCGGGCAGCCGATCGTGGTGTCGGCGCCGAACAGCGCGCATGCCGAAGTCTATCGTGCCATCGCCGCCCGGGTGTGGGAGAAGGTCAGCGCCGGCTCCGGCCAGGCCGCGCCGCGGATCGTGATCGAATAGGCACGGCCCGCTGCGGTGGCCCCGGGGACGACAGGGTCGCCCCGGGGTTACAGGCGTAGCCCCGGGAGGTCACAACGTCACCACCTCGCCACAAATCGATCCGATAAGAGGGGCAATTC
>NZ_JBYRFX010000832.1:0-2681 GCF_057815775.1 Inquilinus sp. | reverse complement strand
GCCCCAGCGCTGCTTGTCCGGCAGGAACGACAGGTCGGGCAGCAGCGGCGCGATCGGCGCCTCCTCGGCCGGCAGCCAGGCGACGTCGCGGCGATAGGCGTGGAAGTCCGCCGTCATCTCGACCTGGTAGGGCGCGCCGGGCGCGATCCGGCCGAGCGCGACGAAGGCGCGGCACGGATCCGACCCGCCGCGCGTGATGGTCGGCGCGTAATAGGCGATCCAGTCGCCGGGGGCCATGCGGGCCAGCGGCCCTGATTTGCCGTGGTTGACCTGGGCGAAGCTGCCGGCGACGCCGCGCCGGACATGGTCGCGGCAGGCGACGGCGATCCAGTGCCCGGTCATGGTGCCAGCGGGACCAGCACCCGCAGCCGGTGCCCGTCGGGATCGAGGGCGACGAAGGTTCGGCCGAAATCCATGTCGGTCGGCGGCTGGGCGATGGTCAGGCCGCGCCGCACCCAATCGGCATGGACGGCATCGGCATCCTCGGCGGTGAAGGCGACCTCGCCGCCGCCGCCCGCGGCCTGGGCCGCCGGTTCCACCGTGTGGCGCGACCACAGGCCCAGCATCACGCCGGGGCGCAGCACGAACATGGCGAAGGTCGGCGATTGTTCGACCGGCGCCTGGCCCAGCAGGTCGCCGTAGAACACGGCGCTGGCGGCCGGGCTGTCGACGTACAAAAGCACAAATCCGAATTCCGGCATGCGGTCCTCCATAAATCACAATACGTATAATACGTATTGTGATTTATGGCAATGGATCTTGACGCTGGCGCAGGGTCTGGCGGGGATGGCCGGTGACGTCATGCGTGTGCCAGGCCTGCGACTGGAACTTCAGGAACAGTGCTGCCCAGCGCCCCTGCGGGAACGAGAGCAGCACGGCGCCGTCCTGGCCGATGCCGTTGTCGCCGCGGAACCGCCCTTCCGGGCTGCCCTGGTTCATATGGATGTCGTGCATGCCGCGCGACGGCATGAAGCCGAACACATGGTCGGCCACCGGGTCCGGCCCGAACGGCTCGCCGAAGACGGTGATCATCGCCCCCGGCTCGGCGATGGCCCGGGCGACGACGCTGTCGATCTTCTCGTTCAGATCATTGTCCGGCCCCGGCAGCGTGGCCGGCAGCGGCCGCATGTGCGAGCGGTCGAACAGCGCCTGGCGGACATAGTCGAGGCCCAGCCCGGCATCGATCGTGGTCAGGCCCGGCGGCAGCGCCGCGACCTGGCCGGTCAGCACATGCTCGAAATCCGGATCGAGCACATATTCGACCAGGGACGGCCAGGACGAGCCTCGCACATTGATGGCGATGCGGTGGTCGAGGCCGCCGTCATCGACCCGGATGTGATAGTGCGGCGAGTCCTCGGTGGCGAGGCGCCGGTCGACCGGCCGCCCCTTGAGCACGGCATAGCGTTCGAGGACCACAGGCGGCGGCCGTTCCCCCGGCCGGCGTCAGGCCGTCGCGGTCTCGGCGAGCAACAAATCGAGCTTGCCGGCGCGTTCCAGCGCCTGGAGATCGTCATTGCCGCCAACATGGGTGCCGCCGACGAAGATCTGCGGCACGGTGTTGCGGCCATGGGCCAGCTGCCGCATTTCCTCGCGCCGCGATGGCTCGGCGATCACGTCGATCTCCTCGAAGCTCACGCCCTTCTGGGTCAGGAGCTTCTTGGCCATGTAGCAATACGGGCAGAACGGACTGGAGTAGACGGTAACGGATGACATGTGGATCCTCCGAAGAGTCCCTCGAATATGAGGATTTTTCGTCGGAGATGCCAGGGGGTCTTCCGTCGACGCATGGCGCCCACCCGCTGGACGCAGTTCACCCGCCCGGCGGGGGCACCCGGGCCAAGGTGACGACATCGACGCCGGCGGCCCCTTTCCGCCGCAGCACCCGGGCGCATTCGTCGATGGTGGCGCCGGTGGTCAGCACGTCGTCGACCAGCAGGATGCGCTTGCCGTCCACCAGGGCTTCGCGGCCGGGCCGCACGGCGAAGGCGCCGGCGACGTTGCGGTGCCGGGCATGGCGGTCCTGGCCGCCCTGGCTGGGCGTGGCCCGGCGGCGGATCAGCAGGTCCGGCGCGACCGGGCGGCCGGCGACGCGGCCGAGCGCATAGGCCAGCAGCGCCGCCTGGTTGTAGCGCCGTCGCAGCAGCCGCCAGCGGTGCAGCGGCACCGGCGCGATCACATCCGCGTCGGCCAGGAACGGCGCCGCCGCCCGTTCCAGCATGCGGCCGAAGGCCGGGGCGGCATGGGTCTGGTCGCCATGCTTGAACGCCAGGATCAGCTTCCGGCTGGCATCGTCGTACAGGAAGGCGGCGCGGGCGCGGTCCCAGCGCGGCGGCCGGGCCAGGCAGCCGGCGCAGATCGGGTCGTCGCCCGCCCCGGCCGCCGCCGCATGCTCGAAGGGCAGGCCGCAGCAGCGGCATTGCGGCGGTCCGAGAAAGGAAAGTTTCGCCCAGCAGGCGGAGCACAGCGCGCCGGGCGCCGCGATCTCCGTACCGCAGCCGAGGCAGCGCAGCGGCAGCACGGCGTCGAGCACGGCCAATCCGGCGCGGCGGACCCAGGGACCGAAGGCCGGGCGCATCGCCGCCGCCTCACTTGCCAAGGGCGACGCCCTCGCGCCGCGGATCTGTGCCGCCGAGCAGCCCGCCCTTGACGATCTGGACGCCCTGCAGCCCGCTGGGCTGGTC
>NZ_JBYRFX010000831.1:0-3903 GCF_057815775.1 Inquilinus sp. | reverse complement strand
CCCGATACAGGGCCAGCGGCGGCAGGGTGAAAGGCAGGGAGAAGCGCTGCGACAGCACCACCTGGAAGATGTCGCCGGCGCGGATGTACTCCTTAGCCCGCTCCACCGCCGCGTGATACTCCTCGCGGGTCATGTTCGAGCTCGGCTCCGGCAATGCCGGCAGCTCGGCCTCGGCCGCCGCCTCGCGGTGCGACAGGCTGGATTCGAAGGCGGCGACGACATGCGACAGCCGCTCGCAGGCCGCCTCATGCGCCTTTTCCGCCGATATCGCGGCGTCCGGGAACACCGGGGTGACGATGGTGACGACGTCGGCGATGGTGTCGAACACGCAGACGATGGTCGGCCGGATCATGATCGAATCCGGCACGCCCAGCGTGTCCGGATTGGTGTCGGGCAGCATTTCCATCTGCCGGACCATGTCGTAGCCGAGATAGCCGAACAGGCCGGCCGCCAGCGGCGGGAAGCCGCGCGGCAGGTCGATGCGCGATTCCGCGATCAGCGCGCGCAGGCTGTCCAGCGGCGAGGCCGCGACCGGCGTGTAGCTGTCCAGGTCGGCCAGGGCGTTGCGGTTGATCTCGACCGCATCGCCGCGGCAGCGCCAGATCAGGTCGGGCCTGAGGCCGATGGCGCTGTAGCGGCCGCGGATGGCGCCGCCTTCGACCGATTCGAGCAGGAAGGAGTAGGGCTCGTCGCCGGCCAGCTTGAGCATGGCCGAGACGGGAGTGTCGAGGTCCGAGACCAGGCGGGTCCAGACCACCTGGGGCTTGCCGGCGCGATAGAGGTCGGCGAAGGCGTCAAAAGCCGTGGAATCCGGCATGTCGATGTTCCGTGATGAGAGTGTGCAGGCGGGCTGAGGCATGGCGGAGACCGCCACGCCATCGCTCCCCCGCACCAGTCCGGCCCGGCCGGATGGGCATCGATGCCATCAGCGGGGCCATCACGGTCATTCCTGGTCCTGGTACTGCAACCGGGCCAGCACCGATTGGTCGATGCTGACGTCGTAGCGCTGGCGCAGGGCCCGGTCGAGGCCGTCGCCGATATCGACGGTCAGGCTGCGCCGCAAATCCTGCTTCACCGCCGCCTCGGCCGCCGGGTCGGGCTTGGCCGCCTCGATCCGGGTCAGCTTGGCGACGACCCGGCCGCCGGGCATCTCGGCAGTGGCGGTGCCGTTGACCTTGGCGGCGAAGATCTGGCCGATCAGCGGGGCCGGCAGGCCACCGGCATTGCTGCTGTCGCGCAGCAGCGACGGGGTCTCGGCATACTGCCCGCCGACCGACTTGGCGACATCGGCCGTGGCCTCGCCGGCGCCCACGCGTTTAGCGATGTCGGCGGCCAGGGCCTCGGTCGCCTCGGCCTGCTTCTGCTCGGTCCAGGCGGCGGCGACCTCGTCGCGCACCTTCGTCAGCGGCTCGGTCGTCGGCGCGATGATGCTTTCGGTCCGGACGATGAAGGAGATCTTGTCGTTGATCGGCGTCATCTGGCTGACCTCGCCCTGCGGCAGCGCGAAGGCGGCCGCCAGGATCTGGGCCTGGTTCGTCAGCACCGGCAGCGGCGACCCGCTCTGGGTCGTCCCGTCCTGGGCCACGGCCGGCACGCTGGTCACGGTGAAGCCGAATTCCGCCGCCGCCTTGTCGACCGGGACATTGTCGGCCAGCGCGTCCTCGAACTTGTTCGCGGTCTCATACAGGGCGTCGGCCGCCCTACTGTCCTTCAGCTGGGTCTCGATCTGCGGCCGGGCCTCCTCGAACGGCACCGTGTGGGCCGCCTGCACGCCGGTCAGCACCAGCACGTGCCAGCCGAAGGGCGACTGCACCGGGTCGGTCGCCTGGCCCTGGCTCAGGGCAAAGCCCGGCTCGGCCAGGGCCGGAATCGGCATGCCGGTCTTGGCGGTGAAGTCGACCGGGATCAGCTTGACCGACGCATTGCCGGCCTCGTCCACCGCCTGCTGCACCGCCTTGCCGCCGCGCACCGCGGTGGTGATCTGCTCGGCCAGCTCCTTGGTCGGTGCGATCACCTGGTCGAACTTGCGCAGCTCCGGCTTGGCGTAGCTCGCCTGGTTCTTGTCATAGGCGGTCCGGGCGTCGTCCTCGGACACCGTCACGCCCTTGGTGAAGTCGTCGACATTCAGCAGCACGACGCTGAGCGTGCGGTATTCCGGCGACTGGAACTTGTCGCCATGGTCCTTGTGATAGGCCTCAAGATCGGCCGCGGTCGGCTGCGGCACATGATTCTGGTCGGCATTGCGCAGCGTGATCGTTTCGGCCACCCGGGTCTCGCGGCGATAGCGGTAGATCGGGTCGGTCATCAGCTTCGACGCCTCAGCGCCGCTGAACAGGGCTTGGCCGACCGCCTGCTGGGTCATCTGCTGCCGCTGGTAGGCGATGAAGCCCGCCTCGTTGGTGCCGTTCTGCTGCAGCAGCTGCAAGAAGCGGTCGCGGCTGAACTGGTTGGTCGCCGGGTCGCGGAAGCGCGGGTCGACGCGCACGGCGTCGGCCACGGCGGCGTCCGGGACGATGTAGCCCAGGTCGCGCGCCAGCTGGTCGTACATCAGGCCGGACACCAGGCTGTCCACGGTGCGCTGCACCAGGCCCAGCTGCTGCGCCATGGCCAGCGGGATGCGCTGGCTCTGGGCAAAGTTGCGGAACTGGGTGTCGACCTGCTGGAAGCTGACAGTCTGGTCGCCGACCGTGGCCACCGTGTCGTTCTGTCCCCGGTTGCGGAAGATGTCCCCGACGCCCCAGACCGCGAAGCTCAGGATCAGTACGACGAACAGCACCTTGACGACGATGGAGCCGGCCTTGTGGCGAAGAATCTGGAGCATGACGACCGTTGACGGAGGACAAGGCCGCACGGGTGGTCCCGGGCGGTTGGGCCGCGCATCATAGGTGCGGCCTTTGCAGGCAGCAACGCGGAAGGAGTCACTGTGGCGTCGCGGCCTGCGGATTGGTAGATGAAAGGGACCTTCAGGGACTGGGTGGAGACGTGTCGATGGCGCGGAAGCTGATCGCGGGCAACTGGAAGATGAACCTGCTGCGGGACGAGGGCACGGCCCTGGCCCGCGACCTTGCCCTGCGGCTGGCACGCACCGCCGACCCCACCTTCGACCTGCTGATCTGCCCGCCGGCCACCATCATCGCCCCAATCGCCGATGCGGTGCAGGGCAGCGGCTTGCAGGTCGGCGGCCAGGATTGCCACAGCGAGGCCAGCGGCGCCCACACCGGCGACATCGCGGCGCGGATGCTGGCCGATCTCGGCTGCAGCCATGTCATCGTCGGCCATTCCGAGCGGCGCCAGGACCATGGCGAGATCGACCTGGTTGTCGCAGAGAAGGCGCGGGCGGCGCAGGCGGAAGGGCTGGTCGCGATCATCTGCATCGGCGAGACCGAGGCCGAGCGCAACGAGGGGCGGGCGCCGCAGATCTGCAGCCGGCAGATCGCAGGCTCGCTGCCGCGCGGCGCCACGGCGGAGAACACGGTGATCGCCTATGAGCCGGTCTGGGCGATCGGCACCGGCCGGACGCCGACCGCGGCCGAAGTCGCCGACACCCATGCCCATATCCGGGCGATGCTGGCCGTCCACGTCCCGTCCGAGGCGGCGGGAATCCGGATTCTCTACGGTGGCTCGGTCAAGCCGTCCAACGCGGCGGAGTTCCTGCATCTGCCCAATGTCGATGGTGCCCTGGTCGGCGGCGCCAGCCTCAAGGGGGATGATTTTTGGGCCATCGCCCAGGCCGCTGCAAAATAGCTCCGCATCGGCGTTGCATAGGGCCGGGGGCGTGGTTATAGTCCGGCCCGCTCGCCACCCGGCACCTGTCCGGCGGCGACCACGGTCGGAGCGTAGCGCAGCCTGGTAGCGCACTTGCATGGGGTGCAAGGGGTCGGGAGTTCGAATCTCCCCGCTCCG
>NZ_JBYRFX010000830.1:0-2766 GCF_057815775.1 Inquilinus sp. | reverse complement strand
GCTGACGGTGAGATAGGCGGAAGAGGCGCCAGCCGAGGCGAAGAAGAAGGAGGCGCACCAGAAGGCCGTGTGCGTGGTCGCCGACAGCACGCCCATCCGGAACAGGACGGCCGATGCCAGCAGGATCAACCCCGCCAGCATGTAGGTGCCGAAGATCATCTTCCGCCGGCCGACGGTGTCGAACAGGGGGCCGAGCAGCAGCGGCCCCAGCAGGTTGCCGATGGCGAAGGGGAAGAAGTACAGCGCCGCCCCCGAATCGCTCAGCCCGTAGAAATTCCGCAGCACCATTGCGAAGGTGAAGAAGATCGCGTTGTACAGGAAGGACTGAGTGATCATCATCGACAGGCCCAGCAGCGTGCGGGACGGGTATTGCCGGAAGAACACGTCGACCAGCCGGCGGAACGACACCGATTGTTCCGGCTCGATCGACATCGACTTGGATGGGTCGACCGGCGGCAGGTCGTGGCCCTGCTCCCGGACGGTGGCCTCGATCCCCTCGACGATGCGTTCGGCCTCCTCGGCATGGCCGTGGGTCAGCATCCAGCGTGGGCTTTCCGGGATGTGCCGGCGCAGATAGATGATGACCAGGCCCAGGATGGGGCCAAGCAGGAAGGCCAGGCGCCAGCCCAGGTTCTCCGGCACCAGCGAATGGTCGAGCAGCACGAAGCTGCCGGCGGCGCCGAGCATGGCGCCGGCCCAATAGGTGCCGTTGACGGCGATGTCGACCCGGCCGCGGTACTTGGCAGGAATCAGCTCGTCGATCGCCGAGTTGATCGCGGTGTATTCCCCGCCGATGCCGAGGCCGGCGATGAAGCGGAAGAGGTAGAGGAACCACGGCGCCCAGGCCGCCCCGGCGATGCCCGAGGCCACCAGATAGATGCCGAGGGTGACGATGAACAGCTTGCGGCGGCCCCAGCGGTCGGTCAGCCGGCCGAACACCAGGGCGCCGACGACCTGGCCGACGAGATAGCTGGTGCCGGCGAACCCGACCTGTTCGTTGGTCATGCCCAGCGTCCGCTGGAAGCCCGAGGCCGCCACCAGCTGGATCTCCAGCCCATCCAGGATCCAGCTGACGCCGAGCCCGACCACGACCAGCCAGTGGAATTGCGCCCAGGGCAGGCGGTCCAGCCGCGCCGGAATCAGACTGCGGACGGGCCTGCCGGCGGTGGCCATGGGCATGGTGCGGTCCCTCATGCGGTTCGTCGTACTCGACACACACTGTGTCGGCGCGGCGCCGGGACAAGCCGGCCGCACGCAACCCGGTGGCGCGGCGGGGCGGACGGCGGTAGGATTTCAATGCTGCGCCATGGCCGGGCCGGGAGACCCCATGATCGGTCGGATCTGCTTCATCCTGGTTTTTCTGCTGCTGCCGGCGGCCCGTGAGGCGGCGGCCGCGGCGCTGGACTGCAGCGATGTCGGCAAGAAGCTGTGGAGCCGCAGCGACCCGCAGGTCAATCTCAGCCACATCTTCTGCGGTGAAATCGGGCGCAACGGCGACCCCAAGGGCTATCATTCCCGGGCCGTCGCACTGCCCACCGGCGCGGTCGACCATGTGGAAGGCGCCTCGCGCGGCCATGACGGCGTCTATGACGCGACGGTTTTCTACAGCAACGGCCGGCACAAGCGTTCGACCTTCTATCCCGATGCCTGCCCGGCCGAGGCGATCCTGCACTCCGTCCTCTACGCCTATGGCCACCAGACCGGGGCGCATCCGGCCTGGGGCGTGCTCGGTCCGTCTGCACCGGATGGGGCGGCCCCGGATGGCGGCAGCCGGGACGACGGCTATTGCCGGGACGACAGCGGCCAGCCCTTCGAGATCCGGATCGGCACGATCCGGCGCCGCGGGCAGGACGCGATCAACACCGCGTTTCCGAACTGACCGGCCCGGCGAGAGATGATGGGGAAGGCACGGCCATGATCGAGATCACCCGCGACAGCAAGGGCCGCCACCGGGTCGTGTCCGGCACGGCGGCGCCGATGCTGGCCGATTTCCTGGAGACGGATCTGCGCGAGGATGCCGTGTGGGTCGCCAAGGTCGCCGCCCGGCTGGCCGAGGCGGGGGAGGGCGGCGAGCCGATCACCGGCAATCTCTATGCGCTGGAGATCCGCGGCGCCAAATCGGTGCTGCGCAATGTCCACGATGCGAAGGTGCCGGCCCTGGTGCTGCCGACCCGCGACCTGGCGGCGGCGGTGGCGGCCTGGCTGGCGGCGCTGGGCCAGCCGGCCCCGCCCGCCCGGCCGCGCCGGAAGGGATGATTCATCGGGGGCTTCGAACAAGATTGGAAACAGCGGATCATCTCGTCTAGGGTCCGCGCCTGATTGGTAAAGAGTGAGCTCTGGATCATGGCTGGCAGCGTCAACAAGGTCATTCTGATCGGCAATCTCGGCCGCGATCCGGAGATCCGGTCGTTCCAGAATGGCGGTCGGGTGGCGAATTTCTCGATCGCGACGTCGGAGAACTGGAAAGACCGTACCACCGGCGAGCGCAAGGAACGCACCGAGTGGCATCGCGTCGCGGTGTTCAACGACGCGCTGGTCGGGGTGGTCGAGCGATTCCTGAAAAAGGGGTCGAATGTCTATATCGAGGGCCAGCTGGAGACGCGGAAATTCGCCGACCAGAGCGGCGCCGAGCGCACCATCACCGAGGTGGTGCTGCGCCCGTTCCGGGGTGAGCTGACCATGCTCGACGGCCGTGAGGGCGGCGGTGGCGGCCTGGCTGGCGGCGCTGGGCCAGCCGGCCCCGCCCGCCCGGCCGCGCCGGAAGGG
>NZ_JBYRFX010000829.1:0-6777 GCF_057815775.1 Inquilinus sp. | reverse complement strand
GGGTCTGGGTCGATCCGCAGCTGTTCGACCTGCTGTCCCGGATGCAATGCGCCGCGGCCGCCCTCTCGGGCACCCGGCAGCCGATATTCCTGCTCTCCGGCTACCGGACACCGGAACGGAATAGAACGCTCGAGGGTGCCGCCCTGCGGTCCCAGCACATCCTCGGCCGAGCTGCCGACATCACCGTCCCGGGATTCTCTCCCGCCCAGCTGGGAGCGCTAGCCGCCGCCGTCGGCGCCGGCGGCGTCGGCCTCTACAGCCGCTTCACGCACGTCGACACTGGGCCGGCCCGCGCCTGGGGCGTGGCTCGCAACCAGCACAGGGGCCTCTCCTGATGGACACCAGCCATATCGATTGGCGCTGGACCGCGGCGCCGCTGACGATCTTCGGGCTGCACTACTCCGTGCTGGTGTTCGTGCCGCTGCTGCTGTTTTCCCGGCTGTCCTGGTGGGTGGTCTTCGGGTTCGGGATCTACTGCGGGTTTCTGATCTGGTGTCGGAGGAAGAAGCTGGCGCCCTGGTCCATGGTCCGATTCCTCATCGTCCGGATGCACTATGGCGATCGTTACAGTGTGCGGTCATGGCGATGATCTGGCGTTGCGTCTTGCCGGCGATCGGCGCGATCGCGCTGACGGCGCCAGCAAGGGCCCAGGACCACGTCGACCCCTGGTCCTGTCCCGCATGGATCGCGATCGCTGAACGCGAGTACGGAATTCCGCCGGGGCTGCTGCAGGCCATCGGCCAGGTAGAGGTCGGGAACGCAATCGATCAGGGGAGGGCAGGGGCGTGGATCCTGGACATCGGTGGTCAGATGGTCCAGCCAGCGTCGCTCGCTTCCGCTCTGGACTCGATCATTCTCTCGCGAGATCTGTCCATTGATGTCGGCTGCCTGCAGATCAATCTGAGAGCCCACGGCGCCGCCGTGCCGGCTCGCGGATGGCTGCTCTATCCGAAGTACAACGCCGCTTACGGGGCCTGGTACCTGGTGACGTTGTTTCAGAAGCATCGAAGCTGGGTCGGGGCCGTTGCGGCCTACCATGCGGGCAGCGACAGCGAGCGCGGACACCTCTACTGTCACAGGGTGTCGACAGCTCTGGCCAATCTGCAGCGAATGAGCGGTCCTGGACTCGACTTGCCCTGCTAAGTGGGTGGTCGAATTGCCTATTATCAAGATCGATTTTCGGATTCAGTCTAGCAGCCCTCTGGCGCGCGCAAAGGCTCAATTTGAGATCAAAGGCATTGGTGCTTTGCACTACGCGGCGCTTGAGTTGCAAATGGCAAGGAAAGCGCTCACCTATGACCGACCTAGGCCTTTCATCCCGAATGGCCTTAGCAGATGATGATGCCTCACTATCAAATATCGCAATAATAAATCATCCTTGGTATTGATCCTTACGCATATAAAGACAGCACAATCTTCATCGGACGTGAGACGGCCCCGCGGACGCCACCATTTAGTGATGCGGATGCTTGGGTCCGAGATTGCTCCAAACGTTGACCGCCGGTTTAGTTCGACATTATGCCGTCGGCGATCGGCCCTCAGCTGAGCGATAATACCGCCGCCTCGTCCCCTAGTGCCCGCGCGACGGCATCGACCACATGTTGGTGGTGGGTGAGCACCATCGCCCGCACGCGCTCGCCGATTGGCGCCAGTATGTTCAGCCCCTGCAGAGTGCGCGCTTCGTCGAAGGTGGCGACGACGTCATCCACAACGAACGGTGCCGGTTCCGCCGAGCAGGCATATGCGTCCAGAGGCGAGGCGCGGCGCCAGGTACAGCTGGCCCGGCGCGCTCTGGCAAGCCGCTGCTGCAGCGGCCGCGGGGCACTCAGGTCGACTTGGCCCGCATGTTGGTGCCGCAGTTCGGCGAGGGGCGCGATCTCGCATTCAATGGGAGCACACCGGCCACGCCGGGTCTCCGCCAGGGCCCGGCCGTTGAAGCGACGAAGCTGGGCCTGCCTTGGATCGCATTCGCCGCCGTCTCGATGCCGGGGGCGACATCGCCCTACTGGCCGGGCTGCGCGCAAATCGCCACCTTCGGCATCCCGAATTCGGCCGGAAAAAGGTAAATGTCTACCATCGTCGGGTGGTCTACCGGGGAGGGGCCAAAACCGCTATACTTGTGGGGCGATCGGGGAATCACCCTTCGTGAACCCTTCGGGACATAGTCTGGAACGGAGATCGAGATCGCATCATTGCTTTGCAAAAGTTCCCTATTGTCGGCAACATGACACGAATATTGGGGAGGTATAGAATGGAATGGAGATACAAGCAATTAACCGGAGAATTATTTCTTGTCGGAAGCCCAGTAACGACACCGTTCGCTGTAGGATACTCAGGCGCGGGGTCGAGTAAAAATAACCCAGATGATCAGTGTGTAAGTGACCTAGGTCCAATCCCGAGAGGCTTGTACCAGATGAGTGGTGCAACATCGGACCCCGCGCCTTACACAATTCCTCTGATCCCTGACTCGGGTAATGATATGTGTGGGCGCTCCGGGTTTTTAATTCATGCCGATAACGTTAAATTTCCAGGATGGGCGTCGGCCGGCTGTATAATAATCGGCTCGCCAGATGTACGTAAGCAAATCTCTAATATTGTCGATGGTGGCGATAATATTCTTACTGTAGTATAATATTGGAGGATTATCGGAATGTGTGCAGTTCGCATCATATTCGCATTCGCTCTTTATGGTATTTGCGCATCAAGCTCCGCATTTGGGCAAGCAGTAATATATCCAAATATTAGTACCAATACGACGGTCTCTGGCGCGGATCTTGCGGTCGGCGAGTCTATCAGTGTGACGACGCAGATAATTGGAGATAAGAAAGTTCAACGAGATCCGTTACCAATTACGATGGTGCCAATTCTAGATTACTCCGGAAGTATGGCCGATGCGATAGGTGATCTTAAGAGCGCGGCGGTTAATCTCTTGGGCAGACTCGATGCAAGCCGCGACAGGGCGGCAGCAGTGGCATTCAGCACGGATGTAGTTGTCCTATCCTCGATCACGGCTGACCTTCCGTCAATACAACAGGCAATTGCGGGGCATGGGGTTGGTGGTTTGACAAATATTCTCGGCGGTCTCCAACAGGGTGTTAATCTCTTAAGGCAAGCCAAAACACCTCTGAGGGTAGGAATATTGTTTACCGACGGACAACCTGAACCGGACGGGGTAACGCAGCGATCCGAGATTTCCGACCTGCTCGATACCATTGCCGCGGATCATCTGGCGATCTATACAATTGGCTTGGGAGACGTGGATAAACTACTCCTGGATACTATTGCGCGTCGATCAGGAGGGGTCTTTCAATCAACACCTAATTCAGCCGGCCTTGATAAAATATTTAGTAGTATATACCAAGATAATATTCGTACGCTGACAACCAAATCAGTGGCTGTTTTTGAAAACATTTCGCCAGAGCTAAAAGTTAAAGACGGCAGCTTCAGAGCAAGTCAAATTCCGCCGAACATCGACCCAATCAAATTCAATAATCAGATGCGACAGAAAGTTGATAATTTCTACCGGACGGGAGCTTTGGATTTTCCCACCATCGGTGAATTGGATAATATCTCATTTTTTGCCTATTCATTTGATATTGCTCCAACGCAGTGCGATCCATTGGGCGACAAAAAAGTGCCTCTGCGAAATGCCGGAGCAATTGTACAATACTTCAACGGTCAGGCGAATGAGGCGACGGTGGTTATTAAAGCTCCGTATATTAATATACTGAAATGCGGGGTTTATCTCAGAAAAACTTGTGATGAAGGGCACAGAATACTTAATATCGCAGTGATGAACTCGTTTGCGAGGCCTATTAGGAATGTTCTGGTGGCCGACAGATTATCCGATAATTTCAAGGTGGACTTTGCACGCATCGCGGAGTTTAACCCTCCACCATCATCAGTCAGCAATAAACGCGACCTAACGGAATGGAGTCTCGGCAGCATTCCTGCCGGAAATAGCGGGTTGATCAAGTACGTTATCAGGGAAACACCGCAAGCCGGTACAGGAGCCATCGATATCGAGACGGATGATTATTGGGTGCGTTGGAATTACGAGCGAGATGCATTCGAAGTAACCGGTGCCGATAGTGGGTATTTTGATCTCGAGCGTGATCTGCTCGGATATGCTGCCGCGTCACCAACAACTCTCAATCTCATCCAAAACCACCTTGGATCGCAGCAACTCTCCTCCGGTTCGGTGATGCTCCCGCCCGCCGAAATCATAGCACAGGGTTTTGATTGGGCCGTGGTTGTTGATCCGTCTGCGCTCACGGGCCTTCCGAAGCTATCGCTGCCCGTAAATGATCGGTATACGGGCGTAATTTATGTAAAAAAAATTGATGGAAATTTTGACTTTATCATAGAGGTATCTGGTCAGGCCATATTGCCACATTTGAAAACATCACCTTCATTTGAGCCAGCTCCGTAGATATTGTGAAATTGATGCGTAAACAAATGGCTGTCTGGCGATAGAATCTCGCTCTCTGCATATTGTGGATCCCGGTGTCTGCGTGCATATGGCGAGCATCCCCAGCAGTGCTCGCTATTCGCCATGCTCAAACCGTATGCTGCGCCGCAGGATTCGGATTAGCGCAGCCGGCTGCATATGGGACCGCACCGGTGCACGCAATCATGAGGCATGTGCGTGCTTCGCATTTACCGAAACGGATCTGTTAAAGCCAACGGGCCGAACCCCACTGATCCGCTCGGGCTGGAAGCCTTCACTCAACCCAATCTTCTTAACGATCGGAGATCAACCCAGCGATATCACCGCCACCTGATCCCCGAGCTCCCGCACCGCGATATCCACCACATGCTGGTGGTGGGTGAACACCACCGTCTGCACCCGGTCGCCGACCGCCGCCAGCGCCTTCAGGCCCTGCGCGGTGCGGGCTTCGTCGAAGGTGGCGAAGACGTCGTCGACGACGAATGGTGCCGGTTCGGCCCGGCTGGCATAGGCGTCGAGATAGGCGAGGCGCAACGCCAGGTACAGCTGGTCCCGGGTGCCCTCGCTCATACCCTGGATGGGAATCGTCTGGCCTGACGCGCGTCGCCCGACCAGGCGCGGCGTGTCGCCATCGTCATACTCCTGGACGATGCCGTCATAGGCGCCGCCGGTCAGCATCGCGAACAGATCCGCGGCGCGGGTCAGAAGCGGGTCCTCCTGGCGGGCCCGATGCCGTTCGACGGCCGCCCCGACCATCAGCGCCCCCAGCTTGAGCACGGCCCAGTCATGCGCGGCCTCGACGAGCTCGGCTTCGGCGTTGCGGCGCTGCTGCAGCGCGATTTCGGCGCCGACGCCCTGCTCCAGCTCGGCCCGGCGGCGCAGGGTCCGATCCTGCTCGGCAAAGGTCTCCTGGGCACTGCGCTCCAAGGCCTCATCCTCCTGGGCCAGGCCCTGCAGGCTCGCCTCGGCCGTGTCGGCATCGAAGTCTGCCAGCCCGGCCCGCAGGGCGGCCTCGTCCAGCCCATCCGATTGCAGCACCAGCTGGACCCGGCGTTCGGCAACCGCGGCGGCCAGGTCGTCCCGCTCGGCCCAGCGGCTGAGCAGGGAGTCCAGATCGAGCCCGGGCGGCAGGCTGGACGCCAGTTCGGCCCGGCTGTGCTCGGCCTCGGCCAGGGAGCGTTGGGCATCGGCCTGGGCCTGGTCCGCCCGGGCCAGATGCTCGATCGCCGCGGCGCGCCGGCCGGCTGCGGTTCTCGCGGCCGTCACCCGGTCGTGCAGGGTGGCGATGGAGATGTCCGCCGGCAGGGTGGCGAGGTCGGGCGCCAGGCTGCCGATCAGGTCGCCGGCGCGGCCTTCGAAGCTCTCGATCTCGCGGCGCAGGCCGGCGACCCGCCGGGCCCGGTTGTCGCGTTCGCGCAGGGCGGCCGGAACCTCGCGCCACACGGCCAGCGCCGCTTCCGCCCCCTCCATCGACGTCGCCAGCGTCTGGCCGATGCCCGGCGCCGCCTCGGCCCATTGGCCGGTCCACGTCTCGAACTCGGCGGCCGTTTCGGTCGCGGCGGCGCGCAGCGCCTCGATCCGGCGTTCGCAGTCGCCGACCCGCGTCGCCAGATCCCGCGCCTGATCCCAGCCATGCGCCAGCGCCGCCAGATGCGGGCGCAGGCGCGCCGCGACCTGGCCGGGCTCGAACGGGTCGAGATCGGACAGGCCGGAGGCCACGGCGATCGCCTTCAGCGTCGGGGCGACGTCGCCCACCCCGCGGTCGATGGCGGAGACCCGGTCCTGTTGCGCCTGGAGGACATCGCGACGCTGCAGCAGCGCCTCGACCGCGGTCCCCCAGCCGATCATTTCAGCCGGCGTGCCCGGGATCAGCGAGAGGCTGGCCCAGGCCTCCTGCCACGCCGCCACCGCCTCGTGCCGGCGTGCGTCCAGATTGGTCAGGCGATCCTGGGCGGTCGCCGCCTGCTGCCGGGCCAGGGCCAGGGTCCGGGTCTCGACGGCGTGCTCGCCGACGCGCGCCGCATCGGCCAGCGCCTCGTCCGACAGCTGGTCGGCCTCGGCCGCCAGGCGTTCGAACTGCGCGACCGTGCCGGCCAGGGCACCCCCGCCGGGCGCATCCGGTTCTCCGAACAGGGCGGCGCGCAGCCGGTCCCACGCCAAGTCGCGGTCCTGGCGCAGGCCGCCGATTCGTTGCGCCGACGGCACCGGCCGGGTCATGGCCAAGGCCGCCAGCTTCGCCTCGGTCGACGCGATCGTCGCCGCCGCCGCGGCGATCTGGTCCCGCTCGCGCTGGCCCTCGGCCGCCAGCCCGTCCAGGATGGCGCGGT
>NZ_JBYRFX010000828.1:0-1773 GCF_057815775.1 Inquilinus sp. | reverse complement strand
CAGGGCAGCCGCGGCTCTAACCCGCAGAACGGGCAGAAGTTCATCCTCGAACCACGGATGGCGCTTCAGCCAGCCGGTGTTGCGCCAGCTGGGGTGCGGCAGCGGCAGGAAATCGGGGCCGTAATCGCGCCAGGCGGCGACGGTTTCGGTCATGGTCGGCTGCCGGCGGGCGCCGAGGTAATAGGCCTGGGCCTGGGCGCCAACCAACAGGGTCAGCCGGATCTCCGGCATCAGCGGGCGCAGGCGGGGATGCCAGGTCTCGGCGCAGATCTTCGGCGCCGGATAGTCGCCGCCCTTCGGGTCGGTGCCCGGGAAGCACAGGCCCATCGAGACCAGCGCCACCCGGCTGTCGTCGTAGAAGGTGGCGGCATCGAAGCCCAGCCAATGCCGCAGCCGGTCGCCGCTGGGGTCGGTCCAGGACCGGCCGCTGGCATGCACCCGCGCGCCGGGCGCCTGGCCGACGATCATCAGCCGCGCCGTTGTCGAGGCATGCAGCACCGGGCGGGGCGGGTGCGGAAAGGTGCCGGCGCAGATCCGGCACGCCCGTGCCGCCGCCATCACCGCCTCCAGCCCGCCTGTCTCCAGCCCGCCTGTCTCCAGCCCGCCTGTCTCCAGCTTGTCTGCCGTCGTCGTTGCCATCGTTCCGGTCTAAGGCAGCCGGGCGGCGGCGCCAAGCGGCTGCGGCGTCAGGTCCGACCCGCGCGTCGCGCCGCCGGCCGATAATGGGCGTTGCTTTCCCGATGATGATCACCATCCTTGCTGGCGCAAGGGGACGGCTGACCGAGGTGTGGACGAGATGCGGCTGACGAAGGAGCAGGCGGCGCGGAACCGCCAGACGATCGTCGACACGGCGGCGCGCCTGTTCCGGACCCGGGGCATCGACGGAGTCGGCCTGGCCGACCTGATGAAGGAGGCCGGCTTCACCCATGGCGGCTTCTACAATCACTTCGATTCCAAGGAAGCCCTGGCGGCCGAGGCCTGCTGCGCCGCCTTTACCCAATCGGTCGACTATCTGCAGGGCCGGCTGGAGGCGGCGGGCGCGGACGCGCCTGGGGCGCTGGCCGAGACCCTCCAGGGCTATCTGTCGCCGGCGCATCGCGACTCTCCCGATGGCGGCTGCCCGACCGCGGCGATGGTGGCGGATGCCTGCCGCCCGGGCACGCCGATCCAGGCCCCTTTCGCCGACGGCATTGAGGATTACCTGGCCCTGCTGACGGAGCATTTCGCCGCCGGAGCCGAGGACGCCGCCGCCCGCGAGGCGGCGCGGGAGCGGGCGGCCTGCGTGCTCAGCGGCATCGTCGGGGCGCTGATCCTGTCGCGCGCGGTGGCCGCGGCCAAGCCGGCGCTGTCGGACGAAATCCTGGCCGCCGCCCGCCGCCGGTTGCCGGCCTGAGGCTCTACCGGCGGGGCGGAAAATCGCCCGCCAGCAGCGTCTCGACGAACTCCGGCACCAGCCGCGTCGCCGGGCCGTGGCGGCGGATCGCGAACAGGCCGGATCCCTCTCCCGGCTCCAGGTTCAGCTCGACCGTCAGGGCCCGGGCGTCCAGCGCCTGGTGGACGAAGGCGGCGGCAGGGTAGACGGTGCCCGAGGTGCCGATCGACACGAACAGCCGGCAGGCGGCCAGCGCCGCCTCGATCTCCGCCATCGCCAGCGGCATCTCGCCGAACCACACCACATCCGGCCGCATGCCGCCGCTGGTGCCGCAGGCGGGGCAGGGGGTGTCGACCGACAGGTCGCCGGCCCAGTCGCAACCGCCGCCGCAGGATTCGCAG
>NZ_JBYRFX010000827.1:0-3386 GCF_057815775.1 Inquilinus sp. | reverse complement strand
GGACTATCCCATTGAACGGTCCTACTCGGGGTCGTTACAAGAGCAGGCCGCAGGCGTCCGAAATCCATGAACGAATTAGGAACGATGTATCCGGAAGTGTCGGAAAACACTTGATTTCCGACATGGCCGGACAAACTGGCGGCACGCCATCTCGAAGCCTGGATTTTCTGCCCGAAAAACCCTGTCGGATTGACCTGCTGCACGGGAGCGATGCCCCGAAGGGTTTTCCGACGCCCCCGTGTTGTCATAGTGTTCACGGATTCTGGATGCCTGCGGCCTGCTCTTGTAGGAACCCCGTCAGGGAAAACGGGAAGACCGCTAAAGGCGCGTCATCGCCGCAATTCAGGCATCTCAGTCGTTATATTCAAATCCCCATCCGCCTTCTGTCTTGTACAGTCTCTGCCAATTGTAGCCGGTTTTATTGTCGTCCACCATTTCACTGAACGGGCCAAAGCAACTGTTGTCGTGGGAGCACAACGCCCAGATTGGGCTGGGCGGGAACGGCCCATCGGTAAAGGCGTAGCTGGGGCCGCTGGTCTGTAGGGTCTGTGCATAGAACTGCCCATTGTACCAGTCGCCGCTGATTTTGCGGTGAACCACTCCCAGCCACCCATTCCAGTCATCGCGACTATACTGTACGGCAATGAATTTTTCTCGATTTGTGCATCCATATGTAACATTGTTGGTGTCCGTCCAATTCACGGTGATGGTGGCGTGTGGAGGAATATCGGTGGCTCCAGTCGAGCTATCAACGCACATTCCTTTGATTTGCACGAACTTCAGCGTCGCGGATGAATTGTTGGTGATGGTAAACGAATGTGATGGGGTCGCTTGCGCCGTGTTGCCGGCAAGGAACGAAATCGCGGCGGCGAGGGCGGCAATACCGAGGGTCGATTTCATAATATTCAATCTCCCATTGATGGCTTGAGCTGTAATATTCCGTTTCTGCATCGTCACAGTGAACGCGACGCGGGGCGTGGCGGAAAATTCACCAGACCGCAGTGCACCGTTGCAGGCTTGCATAGAATGATATGTTGGACAAGATTCCTGACTTTGCCGCGTCCTGTGTGTGGCCCCTCTCGTAGGCGGCCTTTTCGAGAGCCTCCCCGGGGCACCACAAAGTTTTTCCGCCAATGCACCTTGAGGCCGTCTCAAACCTGGGTTCGGTGGAGGTCGGCAATCCGCTGGTGGGGGAGCCGGTGCGAACCGGCAGCGGCCGCGTGATCCCGATCAAATGTTCCGTTGGTGACGGCTGTGCGTACCTTGAGCATGAGGTGAGCGCCTCGTGGTGACCAGCGCATCTGCTGTTTGGCGGTCATCCGACGATGCAGCAGGCGCTGAACCGTGCTCTCGGCCGTGGCCGTCGAAATCGGTTCGGCCGATCGCCGGGCCGCAGCATAGTCGATGATCGAAGTGGCATGCCTCGCCACATATGTCTCGAGGTCCCGCAGCAGGCCCTTGATCTTTTGGACGCATGGTTCGTCGAGCCCGTCGCGGGTCTCGGCGATCAAGTCGAGCGCTCGCCGGATCTGCCCGTGCAACAGCCGCCAGCGGATGTGCTCGATTTCCTCGACGAGCGCTGCACCCTGCCGACAGTTTTCCGCCGTGTCGCGTGGCCAACTCCTAGCGCTCTGCGCCACGTGCTGAATCCGCATCGACAGATGGAACCACGCCACAGCGGCGCGGCTTGAACAGAGGTGCCCGAGGTTCAACGACCCCGAACAGCGTGACCAACCGGCGAGCACGCCACTCCTTCAGTGCGCGATCGCGACCGCAATAGAGGCAGGGCCGTCGCGCGGCGCTGTAGGCCTCAGCCTGGGCTTGGACCAATGGAGCCTGCAAGCCAGCAAGCACCGACTTCCCCTCGGCCAGCGTCAAGCCGATCGTTTCCCGACAGATCTCCTACCCGGCCGCCTCCGAGCGTTACGTCATGCCGCCGCACCACTCCGTCGACGCCGGTCAGCTCGAGAAAGACCCGCCACCTCATCCCATTCTCCTGGTCTCTTGCGACCAGAACCATTAGCACCCGCAGATTCGAGATGGTCTCATCTGCGCACGCTGGACGAGGTCACCGCCGCCGGCTGGTCCACGCGCCGGGTCGTGCCGCATGGCGGGCACCAGATGTCCCTGAACATCGCCGCCGGCCTGCATCTGGGTGGCAATGATCCTATCCGGACATGTTCCAGCCCTTCGGGGCTTCGCTGACGGGATTGCGGTCGAGGACGGGTATGTCGGCCTGCCCGACTTGCCCGGCATCGGCTTCGAGGCCAAGCCGGACCAGTATGCGGTGATGCAGGGGGGCTCGGCGCGTAGCCGTCTCATGGCTTTGCCGAGAATGCGCCTTTCGCGGAAATGCGGGTGAGCAGGCGGTCCCTGGCGGCCGTGACGTGGTCGAAGACAGCCTCTCCCGCCGCTGTCGGATCATGGGCCTCGAACGCCAGGATCATATTCTCGTGCTCGGCGATGACCGCGTCATACACATCCGGGGAGTAGCCGCCGAGGCTGTCGGCCACCGTTCGCACGACCCGGGTGCGGCCCGCCAGGATCAGCTCTGCTTCGGGATTCTTCGCGATCTCGTAGATCCGCTTGTGGAAGACGATGTTTTCCCGCGACGCCACCATCGGCTTGCCGGATCGGATCAGGGCGCTCAAATCCTCGTGCAGCCGGCGGAGGGTGGCGACTTCTGCATTCGTGGCCCGCTCGACCGCCCGATGGGCGAGCATCGATTCGATCCCGACCCGGATGTCGTAGATGTTCCGGATGTAGCCCTCGGTGATGGCTTCGATCCTGAAGCCGCGATGGGCCAGCGAGATCAGGATTCCCTCGCCCTCGAGCTGGCGCAGCGCCTCGCGGATCGGCATGTGGCTGACGGCATAGCGCGACGTCAGCGCATCGATCGTCAGATGGGTTCCGGGGACGAACTGCCCGGACACCAGATCCCCGATGATGGCGCGCTTGACCCTGAGATAGGTCGGCTCGTTGAGCGGTGCTTCGAGAGCCGGGCTCGCCCAAGGGTCCACAAGTCTTCTCCTGACATCATCTGGCTTGGCCAGATTATCGCAGTCTGGCGTTGACGCGCAAATATATTTGCGCAAATGTACGGCAGTCGAAAAACGTGAAGATGCCGCTCCAGGCACCCTCGACCTGAAATCTGGGAGGAACCATATGGCCAATTCCGATGAACGCCCGCGCTTCGATACGCATGGCGCTTGGTCGCGCCGCCGGGTCCTGCAAGGTGGCGCGCTCGCCGGGCTGAGTGCCATCGGCCTGCCTGCCTTGGGCAGAACAGGGTTCGCCCAGACGGCTTCGGGAGAGCCGGATGCCGGGCTGGTCGCCGCGGCCAAGGCCGAGGGCACCCTGACCTACTATCACACCACCGCGATCGA
>NZ_JBYRFX010000826.1:0-7482 GCF_057815775.1 Inquilinus sp. | reverse complement strand
ACCCGGCCCCATCGTGATAGACCATGCCCGGCCATGCCGCCCCCGGGGCAGTGCGGCCGAGCGCGTGGAGGGGTGATGACGGTCCAAATCGACATCGGAACGCTGTCCAACGGGACATCGGCCATGATCGATCTCGAGGAGTTGCTGGCGACGCGGCTGCTGGTGCAGGGCAATTCCGGCTCCGGCAAGTCGCATCTGCTGCGCCGGCTGCTGGAGCAGAGCGCGCCCTGGGTGCAGCAGGTGGTGATCGACCCCGAGGGCGATTTCATCAGCCTGGCCGACCGCTTCGGCCACATTGTGGTCGATGGCGACCGGTCGGACGACGACCTGGCCCGGATCGCCGGCCGCGTGCGGCAGCACCGCACCTCCGCCATCCTGAACCTGGAGAGCTGCGATGCCGACGCCCAGATGCGCGGCGCCGCCGCCTTCCTGAACGGGCTGTTCGATGCCGAGCGCGACCTGTGGTACCCCGTCCTGGTGGTGGTGGACGAGGCGCAGCTGTTCGCCCCCGCCGCCGCCGGCGACGTGTCGGAAGAGGCACGCAAGGCGACGCTGGGCGCCATGGCCAACCTGATGAGCCGCGGCCGCAAGCGCGGCCTGGCCGGCGTCATCGCCACCCAGCGCCTGGCCAAGCTGGCCAAGAATGTCGCGGCCGAAGCGTCGAATTTCCTGATGGGCCGCACCTTCCTCGACATCGACATGGCCCGCGCCGCCGATCTGCTGGGGCTGGAGCGGCGCCAGGCGGAGATGTTCCGCGACCTCGGCCGCGGCCAGTTCGTGGCGTTGGGCCCGGCCCTGTCGCGCCGGCCGCTGGAGATCAAGATCGGGTCGGTCGAGACCGGCGCCCGGTCGACCAGCCCGAAGCTGCTGCCGATGCCGGAGGCGCCGCCCGAGGATCTGCACGAACTGATCTTCAAGCCCGCCGAGAGCGAGCCGCCGCTGCCACGCCTGCCGCGCCAGCCGGCGCCGCAGCCGACCGCCGAGTTGCTGGCCCAGTTGATCCGCAGCCGGCCCGACCCGGTGCCGGCGGCGGAGGAAGAGCCGGACCCGATGTCCCAGGCCGAGCGCGACGCCGCCATCGACGGCGTGCTGCGCGACCTGGTGGCGGAGGAGGATTCGGCGTTCCGGCCGATCGCCGTGCTGTACCAGGACTTCCTGGTGCGCTGCCGGATCCAACGGCTGGGCAACCGCAGCGTTCCGGCGCTCGACCTCGCCGGCTTCCGCGGCCGCCTGGCGGTGGCCCGGGCCGGGGTCGACAATGAAACGGCGGAGAGTCCGTCCTGGCAGCACGCGACCAGCCTGGCCCGGGAGCTGCCGGAGGACATGCAGGGCATCTTCCTGCTGTTGGTCAAGGCGGCGCTGGCAGGCGCCCCCTGCCCGTCCGACGCCACCATCGCCCGCGCCTACGGCACCCAGTCGGTCGGCCGGACCCGGCGGCTGCTGACCTATATGGAGCAGCGCAACTTCATCGTCTGCCGTGCCGCCGGGCGCGGCGGCAACCGGATCGTCGCGCTGCCCGATCTCGGCTGCGAGACCGCGCCGGGCGATCCGAACGCGCCGGCACCCGTCGCGGTCGCCGTGCCTGCCGGTGACGGTGTGGCCACTGAGGACGAGGCCGAGGCGGCGGCCGAATGACGGCCGGACGGGATATCAAGAAATTAACATTTGATGATCTTTAAACGTCACGACCGCGACTTTCTTACCGCTTTCTGATTAGTCCGAAGTTCTTGCGAGCGGGGAGATCCGCAGACCAAGGCCCGGCTTCATGTTGATGTGGCAAATGGCGCATCGCGCGGATAAGGTCGCAGGCCTTAGACCAGGACGGCCCGAGACCCTTTCCGACCACGCATGATCAAACCAAAGCTCCTGACCCTCGGCGTGATCGGCTTCGCCATCCTGCTGATCATCGGCGTCGCCTCGATCTGGCTGGTGCAGCAGTCGCGCCGCGACCAGGAATGGGTCGCCCACTCGCTCGAGCTGGAAGGCCGCATCACCCAGCTGCAATTCCTGGTGCAATCGGTCGAAGGCAGCCAGCGCAGCTACCTCCTGACCGAAGACAAGGAATACGCGGACAGCTTCGAACAGGCGCTGGCGCAGATCCCGCCGGCGATTGCGGAGATCGCGGGCCGCACCACGGACAACCCGTCACAGCAGCAGGCGATCGCGGCCCTGAAACCGCTACTCGACCGGCTGCCGAATTTTCGCAACGCCATCCAGAAATACGACGGCGGCGACCGGGTCGGCGCGCTGACCGTGGTGCAGACCGGCCGCGGCCGCGAGCTGACCGGGCAGATCGGCGACATCCTCGACGCCATGAAGGCCGAGGAAGCGCGGCTGCTGTCGGCCCGGTCCGGTGCGTCGCGCGACACCCAGTTATGGCTGGTCGCCATCACCATCGCCGGCCTGCTGACCCTTGTCGCCCTGTGCGCCGTCGCGATCGTGATGGTTCGCCGATCGACCCGGGCAATGCTGGCGATGCAGCAGGAGCTGGCCCGCGCCAATGAGGGGCTGGAGGGCATGGTGGCGGAGCGAACTGCCGATCTGCAGGAGGCCAATGACGAGGTCCAGCGCTATGCCTATATCGTCAGCCACGATTTGCGGTCGCCGCTGGTGAACATCATGGGCTTCACCAGTGAGCTGGAGCATCTGCGCGACACGATGTTCGAACGGCTCGTGGCTTTGCACGGCCAGGCACCGGCCGCCGCCGACGATGCCGAAGACGAGACGCTGAAGGCCGATTTCAGCGAGGCGCTGGGCTTCATCAAGACCTCGATCGACAAGATGGACCGGCTGATCCACGCCATCCTGACGCTGGCCCGGCAGGGGCGGCGCGAGTTCAAGGGCGAGCGCCTCGACACCAGCGCCCTGCTGCAGGGCATTGCCGACAGCCTGGCCCACCAGGCCCAGGAGCGCGATGCGGAGATCCGGATCGGCGCGCTGCCGCCGATCACGAGCGACCGGCTGGCGCTGGAGCAGATCTTCTCCAACCTGCTGGACAATGCGCTGAAATACCTGCGCAACGGAGTACCGGGCGAGATCGAGGTCAGCGGCCGGGCGACGGCGACGGGCCTGCTGTACGAGGTCCGGGACAATGGCCGCGGCGTCGACCCGAAGGACGGCGCCCGCATCTTCGAACTGTTCCGCCGGGCCGGTGTGCAGGACCGGCCGGGCGAGGGCATCGGCCTGGCCCATGTCCGGGCCTTGACCCGGCGGCTGGGCGGCAGCATCACGATGGAATCGGCCCTGGGCCAGGGCAGCGTGTTCCGGGTTACCTTGCCGAAGACATGGAAAGAGACGAGCCGGAGGGCAACGACATGAGCCAGGACAGCCGCGCGGTCAGCATCGTCATGATCGAGGATGACGAAGGCCACGCCCGCCTGATCGAAAAGAATTTGCGCCGCGCCGGGGTGCACAACGAATTGCTGTCGTTCCGCGACGGCACCAGCGGCCTGTCCTTCCTGTTCGGCCCCGACGGGTCGGGCGAGGTCAACAAGGGCCGGGCGCTGCTGGTCCTGCTGGATCTGAACCTGCCCGACATTTCCGGCACCGAGATCCTGAAGCGGATCAAGGAAAACGACCATCTGAAGCTGTCCCCGGTCGTGGTCCTGACCACCACCGACGACAAGGTCGAGATCCAGCGCTGCTACGACCTCGGCTGCAACGTCTACATCACCAAGCCGGTGAACTACGAGAACTTCGCCAACGCCATCCGGCAGCTGGGCCTGTTCTTCTCCGTCATCCAGGTGCCCGAGACCGCATGATGGCCGCTGCCGGCATCCTGATCCTCTACATCGACGACGACCCCGGCCTGTGCCGGCTGGCCCAGAAGACACTGGGCCGCGCCGGCTATGCGGTCGAGATCGCGACCGACGGCCCGTCGGGACTGGCGCGGATCGCCGAGGGCGGCATCGACGCCGTCGTGCTCGACCACACCATGCCGGGGCAGGATGGCTTGGCCACGCTGGAGCAGATCCGCCGGCAGCCAGACCCGCCGCCGGTGATCTACGCCACCGGCAACGAGGACAGCCGGGTCGCGGTCGCCGCGCTGAAGATCGGCGCCGCCGACTACGTCATCAAATCGGCCGCCGGCGAGTTCTTCGCCCTGCTGCAGGCCGCGATCGACAGTGCGCTGGAGGCCGCCCGGCTGCGCCGCGAGAACGAGAGCGCCCAGGCCGAGATCCGCGCCGCGCGCGACCGGTTCGAGGCGTTGGCCGAGGAACGCGCCTTGCTGATGCGCGAGATCAACCACCGCGTCAGCAACAGCCTGCAGCTGATCGCCTCGCTGCTGCGGCTGCAGTCCAACGCCTCCGGCGCCGCCGACATCAAGGACGCGTTGGCCGCGGCCGAGAACCGGGTGATGGCGGTGGCCCAGGCACATCGGCGCCTCTACACCTCCGACAGCGTCCAGTCGATCGAGCTGGACCGCTACCTGCAGGAGCTGGCGGACAGCCTGCGCGGCTCGACCGAGGGCCGCGAGACCCAGTCGGTGCTGGAGCTGAAGACCGAGCCGGTCGCGATCCACCCCGACCGCGCCATCGCGCTGGGCGTGATCGTCACCGAGCTGGTGCTGAATGCCCTGAAATACGCCTATCCCATATCGGGCGGGCCGATCCGGGTGCTGCAGCGCGCCCTGCCGGACCATCGGGTCGAGCTCGCGGTCGAGGATGACGGCGCCGGCGTCGGGCCGTCCCCGGCCGGATCGACCGGCCTGGGCCAGAAGATCATTCACGCCATGGCGACCAAGCTGGACGCCACCCTGCTGCACGACCCCGCCCATGCCGGCACGCGCGTGGTGCTGACCTTCGCGGCATAGGTCCGTCGCAACGGTCGTGAGTGCAGGATTTGGCGCTCTTCCCCACAACTGTCATGCCCGGACTTGATCCGGGCATCCAGAGACTGTCGACATTTTCTGAATTGCCGGGTCAAGCCCGGCAATGACAGTAAAAGGAGATCCTGGATCGTAGGTTGGGTTCGCTCTTGCGAACCCAACAGTGGTTTGGCGGCAAGACGTTGGGTTCGCCGCGCGAACCCAACCTACGGCGTCGGTGCCTGTCCGAACACCGAGGCCACCTCAGCCGGGTCCAGCAGCCGCCATTTGCCCTCGGCCAGGTCGCCGAGGCCGAGGCCGCCGACCGTGGCGCGGTGCAGCGTCTCGACCCGGTTGCCGGCGGCGGCGAACATCCGCCGGACCTGGTGGTAACGGCCCTCGGTCAGGGTCAGCCGGGCCCGCCGCGGCCCCAGCACCTCCAGCGCCGCCGGCTCCAGCGGCGTCTTTTCCGACCGCAGCATCAGCGTGCCGGCGGCGAACAGCTCCGCCTCGGTCCCCGCCAGATCCTGCGCCAGCGTCGCCTCATAGATCTTCGGGATACGGGCCTTGGGCGAGATGATCCGGTGCAGCAGCACGCCGTCATCGGTCAGCAGCAGCAGGCCGGTGGTGTCGCGGTCCAGCCGCCCGACCGGGGCGACGATCGGGTTGCGCTCGCGGAAGCGGGGCGGCAGCAATTCATACACCACGCGGCCGGGATCGGCGGTGGCGCAGGTGAAGCCGACCGGCTTGTGCAGCATCAGCACGGCGCCGGGTGGCGGGTCGAGTGGCTCGCCATCGACCTGGATCGCCTCATGCTCCGGCTGCGCTTCGGGGTTGAACGGCACGCCGGCGGCGTTGGTGACCCGGCCGCCGCGCAGCATCGTCTCGACCTGCTTGCGGCTGCCATAGCCGAGATTGGCGAGGCGGCGGATCAGCTTCATCGGACACCTTTCGAGGCTTCGATCACCTTGTAGGGCCCGTCCTCGACCACGCGGCGGACCATGGTGAAGGCCTGCTCCAATGCCGCCTCATAGGGCAGGTGCCGGTTCGCCACCAGCCACAGCTTGCCCTTCGGCTTCAGCGCGGCCGCGGCGGTGGCGATGAAGGCGCGGCCGAGATCATGCCGGTCGGCCCGGCCGCCCTCGTGGAAGGGCGGGTTGGTGACGATGAAGTGGTAGCGCCGCCCCGGCACCAGGCCGGTGGTGACGTCGTGCCAGAGGAAATCGAGCTTCGCCCGCTCCGCCTGCGACCCCAGGTTGCGGCGGGCGAGGTCGAGCGCCCGCGCCTCCGCCTCGTACAAATCGAGCGCCGTGACATCCGGGCAGCGGTCGAGCACCTCGGCGGCGAGGGTGCCGAAGCCGGCGCCGAGATCGGCGCCATACCCCTTCAGATCCGCCGGCAGATGCGCTGCCAGCAGCGCCGTGCCGGCATCGACCCGGTCCCAGGCGAACAGGCCGGGACGGCTGAGGAAGTCGCGGTCGGCCACCGGCCGCGGCGCGTCCAGAACGGCCCATTCCGCGCGCAGCGCCGGGTCGCCGGCACCCTCGCGTGGCTGCACCCAGAAGACACGGCAGCGGTTCTTCGACAGGCTGTCGACCGGCCCGGCGAGGCGGACCAGATCCTCCTCCGCCGAACGGGCACCGTCGGTGTTGGCCAGGCTGACCACGACGACGCCGCCAGGCTCGACCTGGTCAAGCGCCTGGGCCAGGAGCGCCCGCGCCGCCTCGCGCTGCCGCGGCGGCAGCACCAGCACCACCGGGAAGCGGCCTTCGATGCCGGTCGAGACCGCCAGCCCGGCCTGTTCCAGTGCCACGGCATGCGGCCGGAAGCTCTGTTCGCAGGCCAGGGCCGGCGACGCGAATTCGCTCAGCGCCGCCCCGGCGCGGGCGCCGAGGAACAGGGCGCGGCCATCCGCCGGCCAAGCCAGCGCCTCGCTGTGGAAGGGCAAAAACAGGGTGTCGAGCGCGGGATCATCCATCATGCGGGCCTGCCTGACACATCATGACCGAAAACGGAAGGGCGTCACGCCGTGGCGAAGGTCTGGCGCAGCCGCTGCGTGGCCTCCAGGCACCGGGTCACGGCGGCCTCGTATAGCCGCGCCCCAGCCTCGACAGTGGCATCGGCGGGCCGGCCGATGACCCCGACCGGGTTGATCTCCTCGAAGCCGCGCCAGACCGTGATCGGGCTCGGCGCGTAGAGATGCGGGTCGGGCCAGCAGGACGGCGTGCCGCCGGCCGGGATTGCCTCCGCCCGAGCCGATCCCGGGAACAGGTGCAGCATCAGCGAGGTCTCAAGCGCGCAGGCATGGCCGCAGCCCTGGTCGGCATCGGGCAGGATCGCCGCCGCATCCTCGCGGATCAGGTCGAAATAGGAGAAGGCGGCGCTGCGGATGCCCTCGGCGCCGAGTTCGGACACCGCCACCTGCAGCGCACCGCGGTTGCCGCCATGGCCGTTCAGCAGGATCGGGAAGAAGCCGTCGCGCGCCAGCGAGCGGCAGACATCGACCACGATGGCGATGAAGGTCGACGGCCGCAGGCTGATCGTGCCGGGAAAGGCGACATGATGCGCCGAGGAGCCGTAGGAGATCGGCTCGGCCACCCGGATCGACGGGTCCCGCCCGGCGACGCCCAGCGCCACCGCCGTCGCCAGCCAGATGTCGACGCCGGTCGCCAGAT
>NZ_JBYRFX010000825.1:0-12224 GCF_057815775.1 Inquilinus sp. | reverse complement strand
TGACGGTCGAAGCCGCCGTGGTCAAGCTGATCGGGGAGTTGCAGGACGCCTTCGGCACCGCGCTGCTCTTCATCTCGCACAACCTGCACCTGGTGGCGAAGGCCTGCGACCGGGTCGGCGTGCTGTATGCCGGCGATTTGGTGGAGGAGGCGCCGGCGGGCGAGATCTTCGACGCCCCACGGCATCCCTACACGCAGGGGCTGGTCCGCTGCCTGCCGGGGCAGGGCGCCGTGCTGCAGCCGATCCGCGGCCATGTGCCGGCGCCCGCCGAACGCGGGGTCGGCTGCCTGTTCGGGTCGCGCTGCGACCATCACGTCGCCGGACTGTGCGATAGGCCGGTGGCGGCCAGCGACCTGCGCGACGGCCACAAGGTCCGCTGTGCGCGGGTAAACGAACTGCCGGATGCCGTCGTCGCGACCGACCGGCCGGAAACGCGGGCCGCGTCGACCGGCCCGGCGGTCATCACGATCAAGCAGCTGCGCAAGAGCTATCCAGGCTCGGGCGGCGAGTTGTTCGTCGCCAATGACGACATCGACCTGGAAATCCGGCAGGGCGAGATCCTCGGGCTGGTCGGCGAATCCGGCTCGGGCAAATCGACCCTGGCGAAGATCATCGCCGGCTTCGACGTCGCGACCTCGGGCTCGATCCTGATCGACGGCCTGGATGTGGCGAAGCTGCCGGTGCGCAGGCGGACCGCCGCTTTGCTGCGCCAGGTCCAGATGGTGTTCCAGAATCCGGACTCGACCCTGAACCCGACCCACACCATCGGCTGGGCCCTGCGGCGGGCGGTCCGGAAGCTGGAGGCCGCGCCCGGCCGCAGCGCCGCGGTGGCGTCCCGGGTGCGCGCGCTGCTGTCGCTGGTGGCGCTGCTGCCCGCGCTCGCCGGCCGCAGGCCGCGGGCCCTGTCGGGCGGCCAAAGGCAGCGTGTCGCGATCGCGCGAGCCCTGGCCGGCCAGCCCCGGGTCCTGCTGGCGGACGAATCCGTCTCGGCGCTCGATGTGTCGGTGCAGGCCGCGATCGTCGAATTGCTGCAGGCCGTCCGCACCCGGACGGGGACCGCGGTGCTGTTCATCAGTCACGACCTTGCGCTGGTGCGGCAGATCAGCGACCGCATCGTGGTGCTGTTCCGCGGCAAGCCGATGGAGATCGGTTCCGCCGCGCAGGTGTATGCGCGGCCGCTGCATCCCTACACCGAGGCGCTGCTGTCGGCGGGGCAGGGGCGACCGGCGGTGCCGAAGGCCGCAGGCGCCGAGGCCATCGGCCCGTCCCGGGGGTGTCCCTATGTGCACCGCTGCGCCCGGGTCGTCGGCGACATCTGCCGGGACCGGGCGCCGTCCTATCAGCGGGCGGCAGACGGGCATGAGATCTACTGCCATATTCCGCCTGCCACGTTGCTGGAGTTGCAGGTCGACCATGGATGAACAACCGGCCCGCGGTGTCGCGATCGCCGTCGCCCCGAATGGCGGAACGAAAACCAAGGCGCAGCATCCAGGCCTTCCCCTGGGTCCGGCCGAGCTGGCCCGGACGGCGGCCGAATGCGCCGAGTCCGGGGCGGCGATGATCCATGTCCATGTCCGCAAGGCCGATGGCAGCCACCTGCTGGATGCCGAGGCCTATGCCCAGGTCATCGCTGCAATCGAAAGAGCTGTCGGCACCCGGCTGGTGGTGCAGATTACCAGCGAGGCGCTGGGGCTCTATTCACCCGCCGAGCAGATCGCCGTGGTCAAGGCGGTGAAGCCGGAGGCGGTGTCGCTGGCGCTGCGCGAACTCGTGCCCGATCCCTCGCATGAAGCCGACTTCGCCGATCTGCTGCACTGGATGAAACGGCACGAGGTGATGCCGCAGATCATCCTCTATGACCCCGGCGAGGTCCTCCGCCTGGCCGAGTTGATCGGCCGCGGCCTGGTGCCGTGGGAGCATGTCCCCGTGCTGTTCGTGCTCGGCCGCTATTCGGCCGGGCAGATTTCGGTGCCAACCGATCTGCTACCGTTCCTCGCGCCTGACATTCCCCGGTTCCGCCACTGGAGCGTCTGCGCCTTTGGCCGGCATGAGACGGCCTGCGTGACGACGGCGGCGCTGCTGGAGGGCCACATCCGGGTCGGGTTCGAGAACAACCTGCTTCTTCCGGATGGCCGCATGGCGGCGACCAATGCGGCGCTGGTGCAGAGCGCCGCGACCGCCATCGGAAGTCTTGGCTTCCAGCTTCTGACGGCGGCCGCGATCCGGTCCCTGCCGATCTAGGGCGTCCCCGACGGAGCCGCCCGCGCAATGGATGCTGGGCACCGGCCCGAACGCATGGTGCCGCCATGACACCCGCGAAGGCCTGTCCTTTGCGCCCGCCGCATGCTTCATTCAGGAGCAAGTTCGAACTTGCATAGAGAATAGGCATCGCTTTCCGGGGACACCGTCATGGCGGAACCCACCTCGCTCAAGAAGCTCGCTGACAGCGACCGGCCGATCCGGATCGGCTTCTTCCTGGTGCCCGATTATCCGCTGATGACCTTCGCGGCGGCACTCGATTCCCTGCGGCAGGGCAATCGGCTGGCCAAGCGAAAGGTGTTCGAATGGGTGGTGATCTCCGCCGACGGCACGGACGCCCGGTCGAGCAGCGGGCTGACCGTCCCAGCCGATTGCAAGGTGGGCGAGGGGCCGCGCTGCCACATCGTCATCGTCTGCGCCGGCATCAATTTCACCGACAGCTATGACGCGAACATCTTCGCCTGGCTGCGTCGCCTCTATTCCGAAGGCTGCATCCTCGGCGCGGTCAGCACCGGGGTGTTCTACCTGGCCAAGGCGGGGCTGCTGGAAGGCCGGCGCTGCGCCGTGCATTGGGAATCGCTCGCCAGCTTCCGCAGCGAGTTTCCGAAGTGCTTCGCGACCGACGATATCTTCGTGATCGACGGACGCTTCCTGACCTCATCGGGCGGCACGGTGACGCTCGACATGATGCTGTGCCTGATCGCGGCGATCGAGGGGCGCGAACTGGCCGCGCAGATCTCGGACCAGTTCAACCATCCGCGCATCCGCCGCCAGGACGACGCTCAGCGGATGCAGCCGGAGGACCGCTTCGGCATCCGCAACGCCAAGCTCGGCTTCGTCATCCGCCGCATGGAAAGCAGCCTGTCCGACCCGATCGAGATCTCGGAACTCGCGGACAGCGTCAAGCTCTCGACTCGGCAGCTCGAACGCCTGTTCCACGCCAATCTGAACAAGAGCCCGTCGAAGTTCTACATCGACCTGCGGATGTCGCGGGCGAAGGAACTGCTGATCCGCACCGACCTCGCGGTGGCCGAGATCGCCGATGTCTGCGGCTATGAATCGCCGTCGCATTTCAGCCGGTTCTACCGCCAGCATTTCCAGGAGAGCCCCGCGGCCACGCGCAAGGCCGACGCGCCCGGCGGCGCGGCCGCCCCGAACCGTCCGGACGCCTGACGCGTCGGCGGCGCGGGCGGGCGGCAGACAGCGCCAGAGGCATCATCGGCGGTGATGTCGGATGGCGCATAGCGTGCGTCGGGTCAGTGCATTCTTCCAGGGGGCATTCCCCCGTACCGTGCATCTCAATCGACAGACAGAAGCACTGCATCCGTCCAGGGCAAGCCCGGCGCAGTGCCCCTGCTATTGTCTAAAAAAATAAGCAAAAACAAGGCGCAACGCGTCACGAACAACTCGGAGACTTCGGCATTGGGCACGCATCCACACCCCTATATCCCGACGCTCATCGACCAGCTGACCGACGGGGCCATCAACCGCCGGGATTTCCTGCGCCGGTCCACGCTGCTCGGGCTCTCGGCCGCCACCGCCTATTCGATCGCCGGCCTGGCCGATCCCTCGGCCAAGGCCCTGGCCGACGGGCTGCCGAAGGGCGGCAACCTCCGGATCGGCATGCGCTGCATGGAGATCAAGGACCCGCATCTCGCCGATTTCGCGGAGCGGTCGAATGTCATCCGCCAGGTCTGCGAATATTTGACCTTCACCGACCGCGACAACATCACCCACCCCTATCTGCTCGAGAAGTGGGAGGTCAGCGAGGATCTGAAGACCTGGACGCTGCATCTGCGCCAGGACATCAAATGGCGCAAGGGCCGGCCCCTCACCGCCGATGATGTGGTCTGGAACCTGAAGCGGGTCTGCGACCCCGCGATCGGGTCCTCGATGCTCGGGCTCTTCACCGGCTATCTCGTCCAGCCGGTCGACAGCGGCGAGAAGGACGACCAGGGCAACCCGAAGATGGTGAGCAAGCTCTGGTCCGACACCGCGATCGAGAAGGTCGACGACCACACGGTCCGGCTGAACGCCTTCGCGCCGCAGATCGCCGTGGCGGAACACCTGTTCCACTACCCGATGTTCATCCTCGACCCGGAGGAGAACGGCGTGTTCGGCCCCGGCGCCAACGGCACCGGCCCGTTCGAGATGGTCGAGTTCACCGTCGGCAAGAACGCCAAGTACAAGGCCCGCACCGACTATTGGGGCGACGGCCCCTATCTCGACAGCTTCGAATTCGTCGATCTCGGCGACAGCCCCGCCGCTTCGATCGCCGCCATGGCGTCGAAGCAGGTGGACGGATTGTCGGAGGCCGATGCGGTGCAGATCAACGCCATGCAGGCCTTCCCGCATGTGCAGGTCCACAAGGTCGAGACCAGCCAGACCGTCGTGGCCCGCATGCACCCGGACGTGGACCAGTTCAAGGACAAGCGGGTGCGGCAGGCCATGCGGCTCGCCATCGACCGCGCCAAGGTGATCCAGACCTCGCTGCTGGGCGCGGGCACGCCGGCGGAAGACCATCACGTCTCGCCGATGCACCCCGAATATGCGGCGTTGCCGAAATACCCGCGTGATGTCGAGAAGGCGAAGGCGCTGCTGGCCGAGGCCGGCTATCCCGACGGCTTCGAATTCGACATGGTCACGCGCCCGGATCCGATCTGGGAGCTGAACACCGCCCAGGTGCTGGCGCAGCAATTCGCGGATATCGGCGTCAGGATCAACATCAAGTCGCTGCCCAGCGCGCAGTATTGGGAGGTCTTGACCAAGACCCCGTTCAGCCTGACCGCCTGGGGCCACCGCCCGCTGGCGATCATGACGCTGTCGCTGGCCTACCGCACCAATGCGGCCTGGAACGAGTCGAACTACTCCAACCCCGAATTCGACCAGCTGCTGACCCAGGCCGAAGGCATCCTCGACCCCAAGGAGCGCAGCAAGGTGATGGCGAAGATCGAGGCCATCATGCAGGACGACGGGCCGATCGTGCAGCCATTCTGGCGGATATTCTCGACCGTGATGGACAAGAAGGTGCAGGGCTTCGAGCTGCACCCGTCGCAGTACATCTTCGCGCATCGCTACGCCGTCGCGGCCTGACGATCCGGGCCTGCCCGCACGGGCAGGCCCGCCGATCGCACGTCACACGGGAAACATGGGGCCCATGGCGAGATTCCTGTTCAACCGGCTGGGGATGATGCTGCTCACCATGCTGTGTGCATCGTTCCTGGTGTTCGTCGTCTGCGAGTTCACGCCGGGCAGCGTGGCCCGCAAGTCGCTGGGCCCGTTCGCGACCCAGCAGCAGGTCGACCTGCTGTCGGCGAAGCTCAACGCCCATGATCCGCTGCTGCTGCGCTACAGCCGCTGGCTCGGCGTCCTGGTCGGCGCGATCCCGGACCCGCTGCAGAACCCGGCCACCGGTCTCCATTTCACCGACCCGCGCGGCGCGCAGTATTTCGGCAATTTCGGCTATTCGACGCTGAACAAGCTGCCGGTGAACGACGTGATCTGGGACCGGCTGGGCAACACCGCCGTCCTGGCTGGCTTCGCCTTCCTGCTGATCGTGCCGCTGTCGATCGTGTTCGGCGTCCTGTCGGGGCTGAAGGAGGGCGGGGCGCTGGACCGGACGCTGTCGGTCATCTGCATCACCTTCACCTCGATCCCCGAATTCGCCTCCGGCGTCTTCCTGGTCACGCTCTTCGTCATCCTGTGGCCGATCCTGCCGGGCACCAGCCCGCTCGACACCGACAGCGGCTGGCCGATCCCGTCGCAATTCGTCCTGCCCGTCGCGGTGCTGGTGATCTACGATTTCGGCTACGTCGCCCGGATGATCCGCGTCTCCATGATCGGCGTCATGGAACGGCCCTACATCCGCACGGCCGTGCTGAAGGGCATGAGCCTGCGCCGCGTCGTGCTGGGGCATGCGCTGCGCAACGCGATGATCGCGCCCTTCACCGTGCTGCTGCTGCAGATCAACTTTCTGATCAGCGGCGTCGTCGTCACCGAGCTGGTCTTCGCCTATCCCGGCTTCGGCAGGCTGCTGCTGGAGGCGAGCATGTTCGGCGACATCGCCACGCTGGAGGCCGCCACGCTGATCACCGTGGCCGTGGCTGTCGTGACCCAGTTCGCCGGGGACCTCGGCTACATGCTGCTCGATCCCCGCATCCGGTTGAGGTGAGCCATGGCGCTGCAGCAGGACATCGCCGACACCCAGCCCGCGGCCGCCCGGCGGGCCGCGCGGCCGAGATGGACCCGGGTGTTCCGGTCGCGGACCGCTGTTGTCGGGCTGTGCCTGGTCGGCTTCTGGATCGCCGCCGCGCTGCTGGCGCCGATCCTGCCGCTGCCGTCGCCGACCGAGTCCGACGCCATGGCGATGGTCGATCCCACCCCGTCGGCCGCCCATTGGCTCGGCACCGACATCCTCGGCCGCGATATCCTGGCGCGCCTGGTCTTCGGCGCCCGAACCGTGCTGATCGTGGCGCCGCTGTCGGTCGGTGTCGCCATGGTCGTCGGCATCGCGCTCGGCATGATGGCCGGCTATTTCGGCGGCTGGGCCGACACCATCATCAGCCGGTTCTCCGACATCATCCTCGCCTTCCCGGTGCTGGTCGTCTACGTCATCCTGATCGCCAATATCGGGCCGTCGATCCTCAACATCGTCATCGCGACGACGATCGCTTCGGCCCCCGGCATCGGCCGGATCACGCGCGGCCTGGTGCTGGGCCTCAAGCAGCAGGAATACGTCGCGGCGGCCCGGCTGCGGGCCGAAAGCACGCTGTACATCATGCTGGTGGAGCTGCTGCCCAACTGCCGCAGCCTGCTGATCGTCGATGGCTGCCTGCGCATCGGCTACACCATCATCACCATCGGCATCCTCGGCTTCCTCGGCCTCGGACTGCCGCCGCCAAACCCGGATTGGGGCGGCATGGTCAAGGAAAGCACCACCGTCCTCACCGTCTGGCCGCTGATGTCGCTGGCGCCGTCCTTCGCGATCGTCAGCCTGGTGCTTGGCTTCAACCTGCTGGCGGACGGGCTGCGGGAGGCCTGGAAACCATGACCGAACCCCTGCTCGAAATCCGCGACCTGCGGATCGAATTCCGCGGCAAGGAGGACACCGTCGTGGCGGTGCCGCGGCTGTCCTTCAGCGTCGGCGCCGGCGAAAGCTATGGTCTGGTCGGCGAATCCGGCTGCGGCAAGAGCACCACCGCCATGGCGATCATGGGGTATCTCGGCAGCACCGGAATCATCGCCGGGGGCAGCATCCGCTTCGACGGGCAGGAGCTGGTGGGCGCCACCGGCCGGCAACTGCGCGCCATCCGCGGCCGGCGCATCGCCATGGTCTACCAGGACCCGATGAGCGCGCTGAACCCGGTCAAGACCATCGGGGCGCAGTTGGCCGAAGTGCCGATCCTGCACCTGAACGCGCGCCGGCGGCAGGCGATGGAGATGGCGGCCGCCATGCTGGAGGATGTGCGCCTGCCGGATGCCGGCGACATGCTGAAGCGCTATCCGCACCAGCTGTCCGGCGGCCAGCAGCAGCGCGTCGTCATCGCCATGGCGCTGCTGGCCCGGCCGGCGCTGCTGCTACTGGACGAACCGACGACCGGCCTCGACGTGACGGTCGAGGCGGCGGTGATCGACCTGATCGGCGAGCTGCGGCGCCGCTTCTCGACCAGCCTGCTGTTCATCTCCCACAATCTTGGCCTGATCGCGGAAAGCTGCGACCGGCTCGGCATCATGTATTCCGGCGAGATCGTCGAGGAGGGCGAGACCGGCCGGCTGTTCCGCCGGCCCCGCCACCCTTATGCCCAGGGCCTGATCGACTGCATCCCGGATATCGGCAGCGACAAGCGCAGCCGCACCCTCGCCGCCATTCCCGGCCATATCCCGCTGCCGCAGGAGCGGCCGGTCGGCTGCGGCTTCGCCCCGCGCTGCGCCAGCTTCGTCGCCGGCAGTTGCGACAAGCCGGGCCTGGCGCTGCAGCCGGCGGGGGAGGGCGGGCATCTCGTGCGCTGCACCCAGTGGCAGCATGTGCAGCGGCCGCGGCGGACCCCGCCGCCGGAGGCGGCTGTTGCCGAGGCTCCGGTGGTGGCGATCGAACTGTCCGGCGTGACCAAGCGCTACGACATCGGCGGCCACCGGACGCTGCAGGCGAACGAGGCCGTGTCGTTCGACGCCGGCGAGGCGGAGATCGTCGCCCTGGTCGGTGAATCCGGCTGCGGCAAGTCCACGCTCGCCCGGATCGTCACCGGCCTCGACCATGCCACGTCGGGCGAAATCCGCATGGCCGGGCAGGACATCGCGGCGCTGCAGGCCCGGCAACGGCCGCGGCAAATGCTGCAATCGATCCACATGATCTTCCAGAACACGGACAGCACGCTGAACCCGTCGCACCCGGCCGCCTTCTCGATCCGCCGGTCGATCCGGAAGTTCGGCGTCCGCCGGGGCAAGGCCGCGATCGACCAGCGGGTGCGCGAACTGCTGGACATGGTGCGGCTGTCGCCCGCCATTGCCGAGCGCAAGCCGAGCGAGCTGTCCGGCGGCCAGAAGCAGCGCATCGCCATCGCACGCGCCTTCGCCGCCGACCCGACGCTGATCGTCGCCGACGAACCGGTCTCCGCCCTTGACGTGTCGGTGCAGGCGGCGGTGGTGACGCTGCTGCTCGACATCCAGCGGGAGAAGCGCACCACCATGCTGTTCATCAGCCACGATCTCGCCCTGGTGCGGCATGTCGCCGACAAGGTCGTGGTGATGTATCTCGGCAAGATCATGGAGCAGGGGCGGGTGGAGGAGGTCTTCGGCGGCAGGACCCACCCTTACACCGAGGCGCTGCTGTCGGCGATCCGCAGCCCCAACCCGGACGAGGCGCCGCGCGAGCGGATCCGGCTGACCAGGGAAACGCCCAGCCCGATCGACGTGCCGCCGGGGTGCCGCTTCGCCACGCGCTGCCACCGCAAGCTGGGCGCGATCTGCGACACCCAGCCGCCGCCGGTGCGGCACCTGTCGGCGACGCATGAGATCGCCTGCCATATCGAACTGGACCAGCTGCGCGCCGCGCCGCCGGTGTTCGCGATCCCGGCGCCCGCCGAACCCGCTGGTGTGACCGAATGAGCCGTGAACCCGCCTTCGACCTTGTCATCCGCGGCGGCACCGTGGTGCTGCCCGACCGGACGCAGCTGCTCGACATCGGCGTCCGCGATGGCCTGATCGCCGAGATCGCCCCCGGCCTGCCGGTGGGCGGGCGTGAGATTTCGGCGGAGGGGCGTCTCGTCCTGCCCGGCGGCGTCGACAGCCACTGCCACATGGACCAGCAGCCCTGGGAGGGCAAGTCCACGGCGGACGACTTCCGCACCGGCACGCTGTCGGCGCTGTGCGGCGGCACCACGACCGTCGTGCCCTTCGCCATGCAGATGCGCGGCCAGTCGCTGCGCGAGATCGTCGCCGACTATCACGACCGTGCCGGCCCGAAGGCGCATATCGACTACGGCTTCCACCTCATCGTCGGCGACCCCTCGGCCGAGGTGCTGCGCGACGAGATCCCGGCACTGATCGCCGCCGGCTGCACCTCGATCAAGGTCTACCTGACCTATGACGGGCTGAAGCTCGACGATTACGAGGTGTTGAACGTCCTTGACCTCGCGCGCTCCGAAGGGGCGATGGTGATGGTGCATGCCGAGAACGACGCCTGCATCCGCTGGCTGACCGAACGCTTCGTCGCCGCGCGCAAGACCCAGCTGCGCTACCATGTGCAGGCCCATCCGGAGGTCGGCGACCGCGAGGCGACACACCGGGCGATCAGCCTGTCGGAGCTGATCGAGACGCCGATCCTGATCAGCCATGTGGCGGCGGCCGGCGCGGTGGAGGAGATCCGGCGGGCGAAGGCGCGCGGCCTGCCGGTGTATGCTGAGACCTGCCCGCAATATCTGTTCCTGTCGGCGGAAGATATCGACACGCCAGACCTGTCCGGCGCGACCTGCGTCTGCACGCCGCCGCCGCGCGACAAGTCGAACCAGCCCGAGATCTGGCGCGGCATCCTGGACGGCACGCTGGAGATCTTCTCCTCCGACCATTCGCCCTGGAACTATGCCGACAAGGTCGCCGGCGGCCCGGACACGCCGCTCCACCGCGTGCCGAACGGCATCCCGGGCATCGAGACGCGGCTGGCGCTGCTGTTCTCGGCCGGCGTCAATGGCGGGCGGATCTCGCTGCAGAAATTCGCCGACCTGACCGCTGCGGCGCCCGCGCGGCTGTTCGGCCTGGCGCCGCGCAAGGGGGTGATCGCGGTTGGCTCCGACGCGGATCTGGCGATCTGGGATCCGGACCGGGTCGTCACCATCGACAATGCGATGCTGCACCATGCCGTCGACCACACCCCCTATGCCGGTCAGGTGGTGCGGGGCTGGCCGGTGATGACGATCTCGCGCGGCGACCTTGTCTGGGACGACGGCAAGATCCTGTCGGAACCCGGCCGCGGCCGGTTCATCGCCCGGCAGCGGCCATTCCCGCCGCAGCAGGGCCTGTCGAAGGTTCTCGGGTCGTGATCGCGGCGGAGCTCCCTCTCGCCCGCCGCCTCGCGGGCAAGGTGGTGCTGATCACCGGCGCGGCCAGCGGCATCGGCGCGGCGATCGCCGGGCGCTGCGTCACCGAGGGCGGCATGGTTGTCTGCGCCGACCGGGACGAGGCCGCCGTCCGCTCCGTTGCCGATCCGTTCGGATCGGCCGCTGTGGCGGTGCTGTGCGACGTCACGGACCCGGCCTTCGCCCACCATGCCGTCGAAACGGCGTCCAGGCGGTTCGGGCGCCTCGATGGCCTGGTGCACAACGCAGCGGCACCTTCGATCGACGGGACCGTGGTCGATCTCGATGAGGCGCAGTGGCGGCGCGAGCTCGATGTCAGCCTGACCGGCGCCTTCCTGATGGGCAAATTCGCCGTGCCGTTGATCGCCGCGGGCGGTGGCGGTTCGGTCGTGCTGATCGCCTCGCAGTTCGGCCACGTCGCGACCGGCCAGGCCGTGGCCTATTGCGCCGCCAAGGCCGGGCTGATCCATCTGGCCAAGGCGATGGCGGTGGACCATGCCGCCGAGGGGGTGCGCGTCAACAGCCTGTCGCCCGGCGCAGTGGCGACGGCGCGGCTGCTGCAGCGCTGGCCCGACCTCGAGGCCGCCGATGCCGCCCTCGGCCCCGCCCATCTGCTCGGCCGGATCGCCCGGCCGGACGAGATCGCGGCGGCGGCCGCCTTCCTGCTGTCGTCCGACGCATCCTTCGTCACCGGCACCGACATGCTGGTGGATGGCGGCTATGCCGCACGGTGACCCCATCCCTTCGAACGGCTCAAGACAGGCTGTGACATGACCCTTCTCGTGACCGGCGGCACCGGTTTCGTCATGAGCGTGGTGGCGCGGGAATGGCTCGACCGTGACCCGGCGGCCCGCGCCGTCATCCTCGACCGGTCGGGGCTCGACGCCATGGCCGAACGGTATTTCGCCCCGGTGCGGGACCGGCTGACGATCGTCACCGGCGATGTCCGCGACTCCGCGCAATGGGCCGCGGCGCTGGACGGCCACGGCATCACCGCCATCGTCCACGGCGCGACCGTCACGCCGATCTCGCGCGGCAATGCGGCCCTCGCCCGGCTGCAGCCCGAGGCCGAGGACCCGGCCCGCATCGTCGAGGTCAACCTGATGGGGACGGTGCGGCTGCTGGACTGGGCCCGCCAGAGCGGCACGGTGCAGCGCTTCGTCTATGTCAGCTCCGGTTCGGTCTACCGCCATCACGGGCCGGACTGGGCGGGCGAGCCGCTGCCGGAGGATGGCTATGTCGCACCGCTGACGCTGTACGGCATCTCGAAATTCGCCGCCGAGATGGTCGTGGACCGCTACGCCGATCTATTCGGCCTGTCCGCGCTGTCGGTGCGGCTGGCCTCGGTCTACGGCCCGATGGACCGGGCGACGGAAAGCCGCAACTTCCTGCATG
>NZ_JBYRFX010000824.1:0-3181 GCF_057815775.1 Inquilinus sp. | reverse complement strand
ACCTTCGCCTCGAAGCTGGTGCTGGAAGACGGCGCCGCGCTGGTGACCCGCGAGGTCGATGGCGGGCTCGAGACCATCCGGGTCAAGCTGCCGGCCATCATCACCACCGACCTGCGCCTGAACGAGCCGCGCTACGCGTCGCTGCCGAACATCATGAAGGCGAAGAAGAAGCCGCTGGACACCGTGACCCCGGCCGATCTGGGCGTCGACCCGGCGCCGCGGCTGAAGACGCTGAAGGTGGTCGAGCCGGCGAAGCGCAAGGGCGGTGTCAAGGTCGGCAGCGTCCAGGAGCTGGTCGCCAAGCTGAAGACCGAAGCGCGCGTGATCTGAAGGCGGGGATGTAAAGACATGTCGATCCTGATCGTAGCCGACCACGACAACGCCACGCTGAAATCCGCCACGCTGCACGCCGTCACCGCGGCCCAGAAGATCGGTGGCGACATCCATATCGTCGTCACCGGATCCGGCGCCCGCCCGGCGGCCGAGGCCGCCGCCAAGATCGCCGGCGTGACCAAGGTGCTGCTGGCCGATGCACCGGCGCTGGAGCACCAGCCGGCCGAGACCGTGGCGCCGCTGATCGCCGGGCTGGCCAAGGCCTACAGACATGTGCTGGCGACCGCGACCAGCGCCGGCAAGAACCTGCTGCCGCGCGTCGCCGCCCTGCTGGACGTGCAGCAGATCTCCGACATCACCGCGGTCGACAGCGCCGACACCTTCGAGCGCCCGATCTATGCCGGCAACGCCATCGCCACCGTGCAGTCGAGTGACCCGATCAAGGTCATCACCGTCCGCGGCGCCGGCTTCGACGCCGCGCCGGCGGAAGGCGGGTCGGCCACGATCGAGACGATCGACGCCGGGGCCGATGCCGGTCTGTCGAGCTTCGTCGGCCAGGAGCTGACCAAGTCCGAACGGCCGGAACTGACCTCGGCCCGGATCATCATCTCGGGCGGCCGCGCCATGGGGTCGTCGGAGAACTTCAAGATCCTGGAAGGGATCGCCGACCATCTCGGCGCCGCGATCGGCGCCAGCCGCGCCGCGGTCGATGCCGGCTTCGTGCCGAACGACTACCAGGTCGGCCAGACCGGCAAAGTGGTGGCGCCGGATCTGTACATCGCCGTCGGCATCTCGGGCGCGATCCAGCATCTCGCCGGGATGAAGGATTCGAAGGTGATCGTGGCGATCAACAAGGACGAAGAGGCGCCGATCTTCCAGGTCGCCGATTACGGCCTGGTCGGCGACCTGTTCAAGCTGATCCCGGAGCTCGAGGCCGAGCTGAAGAAGGGCTGAGCCGAAACCGCGATAAAAAGGGGGCGCGCCCGCGAGGACGCGCCCCCTTTTTCATGACCGCGAGGCCGGTTATCCGCCGGAGCCGGTGCCGGTGCTCGGCGTGGTGCTGTCGCCCACCGCGCCGGACGGCGATGCCGCCGGCTCAGCCGACTTGCGGCCCTCGAAGGCCGGCAGGGCCTCCAGCTGCTCTTTGGTCATGGCGGTCTTGACGCCCTCGTCCGGGCGGGCGCCGATGGTCAGCTTGTCCAGCGGGATCGCCACCGATTTGGAGCCGATGCCGAGGAAGCCGCCGACATCGATCACCACGGCATCGACCGTCTTGCTGTCCTTGGTGACCAGCAGATCCGAGGTCTTGCCGATCGAATCGCCGGCAGTGTTGGTCACACTGGCGCCGATCAGGTCGGAGCCGAGGACGTGGGTGTCGGGCAGCTGCTGCTGACCCGGCGAAACGGCGGTCGAGGAGGTCGCCGGCGCCATGGTCGTGGCGGGCGCCTGCGTGCCGGTGGTCCCGGTCGTGGTCTGGGCCATGACTGGCGTCGCCAGAAGAGCGAGGGCGGAAGCGGCGGCCAAAAGAGTTGTTCGCATGATCTAGCTCCTTGTCACCCGAGGATCTCGGAATGGATACCTAGGTAACAGAAGATATTTTCAAAGAGTTCCGATCTTCAGACGCAGAAGAGTAGCTTTGTCTGTCAAACGCCGCTTCGTCGGGCCTGGTTTACTGCAGCAATAAAAAAGCCCGGCGCGAGCCGGGCTTTTTCCTTGAGATCTTCGAGGCCGGATCAGCTGCCGCTGGATTCCGGCGAACCGTCATCCGCCGGCTTGACCTTGCGCGGACGGCCGGGGCGGCGCTTCGGCGCGGCCGGAGCCTCGTCCGAGGTCACGCCGGGCAGTGCCGGCTGGGCCGAGGACTCTGCTGCGGCCACGGGCGCCACGGGCGGCGCCGCGGGAACCACGGGAGCCTCGACGACTGGGGCCGGCGCCGGAACCGGAACCTCGGCCACCGGGGCCGGGTTGCGCGGCGGCCGACCACGGCGCGGCCGGGCGACGATCGACGCCGGCAAGGCCAGCTCGGTCTCGACGCTGCTGTCTTCCTGGTCCCGGGGATCGGCACCGAAGCTGGCCGAAGCCGCGTCCTCGACCGGTGTCAGCTCCAGCGGGCTCGGAACATGCGGCTGCGGCGCGTGCACATCCGGCGGCGCCGGCTGCTGCGACCGGTCGTTGCGATAATCCGGACGGCCACCACCGTCGCGCTGCCCGGCGAAACGTTCGCCGCGCGGCTGGCCCTGCTGGTCACCCCGGTTCTGGTCGCCGCGATTCTGGTCACCGCGATTCTGGTCCCGGTCGCGCGGCGGCCGGTCGCCACGATCGCGGAAATTCTGGTTCTGGTCGCGGGGGCCGCCCTGCTCGCGGGGGCCCTGGTCGCGGTCGCGGAAATTCTGGTCGCGATCGCGCGGCGGCCGATCGCCACCCTCGTTGCGGCCGTCATTGCGCTGCTCGTAGTCGCGGCGCGGCGGACGCTCGCCATTCTCGCCCCGCGGCTGATCGTAATCGCGGCGCGGCTGCTGCGGCTGGCGGTCACCGCCATCGCTGCGCGGCGCTTCGTATTCGCGGCGCTGCGGCGGCTGCGGGCTGGTCAGCGGATCGTAATCCGCGTCGACGCCCGGCTGCTCGCGATAGCCGCCCGGCTGGACCAAGCCGGCGTCCGAGGGCGGCTGCTGCGGCTGGCCGTACGCCTCGTTCATCGCGTTGATGATGCGGACATAGTGTTCCGCATGCTGCTGGTAATTCTCGGCCATGACGCGGTCGCCGGACGATTGCGCGTCGCGGGCCAGCCCCATGTACTTGTCGTAGACCTGGAAGACATTGCCGCGGATACGGATATCCGGGCCGTTGC
>NZ_JBYRFX010000823.1:0-8367 GCF_057815775.1 Inquilinus sp. | reverse complement strand
CCGGTCATGCCGGCCTTCGACGCGGCGTAGTTCGCCTGGCCGGGATTGCCGGTGTGGCCGACGATCGAAGTGATCGAGACGATCCGCCCCCAGCGCCGCTTCATCATGCCCCGCAACGCCGCACGCGCCAGGCGGAAGCCGGACACCAGGTTGACGTCGAGGACGGTCTCGAAATCCTCGTCCTTCATCCGCATGGCCAGACCGTCGCGGGTCAGGCCGGCATTGTTGACCAGGATGTCGATGCCGCCGGTCGCGGCCTCGGCCGCCTTAGACACCGATTCGGCGCCCTCAGCGCTCGACAGGTCGCCCGGAACCACATGGGCGCGGTCGCCCAGCGCGCGGGCCAGCGCCTCGAGCTTCTCGACCTTGGTGCCGGACAGCGCCACGGTCGCACCCTGGGCGTGCAGCAGGGTCGCGATCGCCCGGCCGATGTCACCCGAGGCGCCCGTGACCAGCGCCGACTTGCCGTTCAGATCGAACATGCTCTCTCCCTCAATCCCTCAGGCGCCGGCGGCCTCTCAGGCACCGGCGATCTGCGCCACCCAGGCATCGATCTCGTCCGGCGTCTGCAGCGACTGCGCCGCGAGATCGCGATCGATGCGCTTGGCGAGGCCGGCCAGCACCTTGCCCGCCCCCAGCTCGACCAGTTCCTGCACGCCCGCGGATTTCATGTAAAGCATGCTCTCGCGCCAGCGCACGGTTCCGGTCACCTGCTCGACCAGCAAGCGGCGGATCTCGTCCGGCGCGGTGACCGGCGCGGCCGTGACATTGGCGACCACCGGCACGGCAGGAGCCTTGATCTCGACCGCGGCCAGGGCCTCGCGCATCGCGTCGGCGGCCGGCGCCATCAGCGGGCAATGGAACGGGGCGCTGACCGGCAGCAGGATGCTGCGCTTGGCGCCGAGTTCGGCCGCCAGCGCGATCGCCCGCTCGACCGCTTCCTTGTGGCCGCTGATCACCACCTGGCCGGGTGCGTTGTCATTGGCCGTGGTGCAGATCGAGTCCAAGGTCGAAGCGCGGACGGCGACGTCGCGCGCCTGGTCCAGGTCGAGGCCGAGCAGCGCCGCCATGGCGCCGACGCCGACCGGCACCGCCTTCTGCATCGATTGGCCGCGCAGGCGCAGCAGCCGCGCCGCATCGGTGACGCTGATCGCCCCGGCAGCCGCCAGGGCGGAATATTCGCCGAGGCTGTGGCCGGCAACGAAGCCGGCGAGATCGGCGATGCTGCGGCCCGACCGCTCCGCCACCGTCCGCGCTGCCGCAACCGCGGTCGCCATCAGCGCCGGCTGGGCGTTCTCGGTCAGGGTCAGGGTGGCGATGTCGCCGTCGAACATCAGCTCGGACAGCGTCTGCCCCAGCGCCGCGTCGACCTCGGCGAAGACGTCTCGGGCCGCCGCCGAACCCTCGGCCAGGGCCTTGCCCATGCCGATCGCCTGGCTGCCCTGTCCCGGAAAGATGAAAGCGCGTGTCATGGCCCCGCCCTGCATCGCGATGAGGGCGGCAGGTCATAGAGGGTCGCGACTGCAAGTCAAGCGCGATCGACATCGCCAGGCCCGATCGCGCTTGATCTTCGGGCCGTCCTGCGTATAGTGCGCCGCTTCGTCAATGCTCCTTGCCGGCCGCTGGGCATAGCGGTCGGCTTTGGTATGGGCAGCTGGTGGCTTGCCACGCAGCGCCATGCCGGGAACAGCCACAAGGAGTTACCATGCCACTGTATGAGAGCGTGTACATCGCGCGGCAGGATGTTTCCGCCACGCAGGTGGAGGCCCTGACCGAGGGTTTCACCACCATCATCACCGAGAATGGCGGCACGGTCACCAAGACCGAGTATTGGGGCCTGAAGAGCTTCGCCTACCGGATCAAGAAGAATCGCAAGGGCCACTACGTCCTGCTGAACATCGACGCCCCCGCGGCCGCCGTGGCCGAGATGGAGCGCCTGATGGGCATCAATGAAGACGTGCTGCGCACCCTGACCCTGCGCATGGACGTCCTCGAGGAAGGCCCGTCGGCGATGATGCAGAGCCGCGCCGGCCGGGACCGTGACGGTCGCGACCGCGACGGTCGTGGCGATCGCGACAGCCGTGGCGGCGATCGTGACCGCGGCGAGCGCCGGGACCGTGGCTTCGGCCCGCGTGATCCGGCCGAGGGTGAAGGAGTCCCGGCATGAGCGCGATGGGTGCACGCCGTCCGTTCTTCCGTCGTCGGAAGACCTGCCCGTTCTCCGGCGCGAACGCGCCGAAGATCGACTACAAGGACACGAAGCTGCTCGGCCGTTTCATCTCCGAGCGCGGCAAGATCGTCCCGAGCCGCATCACCGCGGTTTCGGCGAAGAAGCAGCGTGAGCTGGCCCGTGCCATCAAGCGCGCGCGCTTCCTCGGCCTCCTGCCCTACATCGTGAAATAAGGGGAGGATCCGATGGAAATCATCCTGCTGGAGCGGGTCGAAAAGCTCGGCCAGATCGGCGACGTGGTCAAGGTGAAGCCCGGCTTCGCCCGCAACTACCTCCTGCCGCAGAAGAAGGCGCTGCGCGCGACCAAGGCCAACCTGGCCGTGTTCGAGAAGCAGCGCGCCCAGATCGAGGCGAACAACCTCGAGCTCAAGGCCGAGGCCGAGAAGGTCGCCGGGCGCATGAACGACGTGCAGATCGTCGTCATCCGCCAGGCGGGCGACAGCGGCCAGCTCTACGGCTCGGTGTCGGCACGCGACATCTCCGAGGCGCTGACCGCCGGTGGCTACACCGTCGACCGGAGCCAGGTGGCGATCGAGCACCCGATCAAGACCCTGGGTCTTGAGAAGGTCCGGCTGCGCCTGCACCCGGAGGTCAGCGTGACCATCACCGTGAACGTCGCCCGCTCGGCCGAAGAGGCCGAGATGCAGCGCGCACGTGGCGGCATGGTCTCCTCGTCGCTGCTCGACGATGAGGAAGAAGCCGCGGAGGCAGCCGCTGCCGCCGAGGCCGGCCGCCGTGCGACCGAGGCCGAAGATGTCGATACGGAGGGTGAAGCCGCGTAATCGGCTTCACTTATCCTTCAGAACAAAAGGCACGGACCTGCGGGTTCGTGCCTTTTTTCTTTGTCGGACTTGGCGCAATCGCCCTTGTTGGGCTGGATGACCCCGGCATGACATCCGGGTTGCAAACTCTTAACGTGATCCGCCGGCCGCGCAGGATTAGGGTCCGGCATCCGATCCGATCGAGTCTCCAGTACATGTCCATGGCACAGCCCGAGGTCATTCCCGTCCCGACTGCCGGAGCCTCGGCCGTCGACGGCTTGACGATTCGGCCGCTGCACCAGCGGCTGAAGCCGGCCCTGGTCACGCTTGTCACCGTCCTGCTGTTCGCTGGCGCGGCGTACGCCATCCGGCACCAGCTGGCCACGGTGCGCTGGCACGACATGATCATGCAGATCAAGTCGCTGCGCTGGTCCACCGTGCTGCTGGCCCTGCTGGGCACCATCGGCAGCTTCATCACCCTGATCGGCTACGACTGGTCGGCGCTGCGCTATGTCGGCGCCCGGGTGCCGTTCCGCACCATGGCCCTGGCCAGCTTCTGCGGCTATGCCGTCGGCAACACCATCGGCGGGCTGGTCACCGCCAGCTCCGTCCGCTACCGCGTCTACACCGCGGTCGGCCTGGATTTCGCCGACATCGCCCGAATCGCGGCGTTCTGCGCCCTCGCCTTCGGCTTCGGCATCACCACGGTCGGCGCGACCGGGCTGCTGCTGCACCCGCATTTGCTGACCGAGGCGCTCGGCATCCGCACCGGCTGGGTCACGGCCGGCTCCGCCACGGTGCTGGCGGGCGCCGCCCTGTTCCTGCTGCTGTGCGCCCTGTGCCGCCCCGACCGCCCGCTGCTGGGCCGGGTGCCGCTGCCCAGCTTCGGCATTGCCGGCAGCCAGCTTTTGATCTCCGCCGTCGAGCTGCTGTTCGCCGGCTTCGCCCTGTGGGTTCTGCTGCCGTCCGGCAGCGTCCCGTTCAGCGCCTTCTTCGTGGTCTTCGTCGTCGCCACCGTGACCGGCATCTTGAGCCATGTGCCCGGCGGCGTCGGCGTGTTCGAGACGGTGATGCTGCTGGGCCTCGGCTCGGTGGTGCCGCCACAGGCGATCGCGGCGTCGCTGATCATTTACCGCGCCGTGTACTACCTGATCCCGATGATCCTGGCGGTCGGGGTCCTGGCCAGCGCCGAGACGGCACGCGGCGTCCGCCGGCTGCAGAACCACCCTCCGACCCGGATGACGCTGGATATCGCCGGCCGGCTGATGCCGTCGGTGATGGCGGCCCTGGTCTTCGTGATCGGCGCCCTGCTGCTGTTCTCGGCGGCGACGCCGACGCTGAAGGCCCGGTTCGAGATCCTGGAGACCCTGCCGGTCGCGGTGGTGGAGCTGTCGCATCTGCTGGCCAGCGTGGTCGGTCTGGCGCTGCTGGTCGTCGCCTGGGGGCTGTTCCGGCGGTTGATCGCCGCCTATTGGCTGACGTTACTGCTGCTCGGCGTCAGCGCAGTCCTGGCGCTCGGCAAGGGCTTCGCTTGGCGTGAGGCGCTGCTGCTGGTGCTGTGCCTCGTCATCATGCTGCCCTGCCGTGAGGAGTTCTGGCGCCGTTCGGCGCTGTTCGACCAGCCGATGACCGCGGGCTGGCTGGTCGCGGTGGGCAGCGTCGTCGGCGGCATGGCCTGGCTGACCTTCTTCTCCTTCAGCCACGTCGCCTACGCCAACGACCTGTGGTGGACCTTCGAGATCCATGACGAGGCGTCACGCGCCTTGCGGGCCATGGTCGCGGTCAGCCTGCTGGCCACGCTGTACGGGCTGTGGCACCTGGTCCGCGCCCAGCGCGGCCGGATGGATGCGCCGACCGCGGCGGAGCTGCATCGTGCCGTGCAGATCGTGCGGCAGCAGCCGCGGGCCGAAGGCAACCTGGTGCGCATAGCGGACAAGGCGATCCTGTTCTCCGACAGCGGCCGCGCCTTCCTGATGTACGGCATCCACGGCCGGACCTGGGCCACGCTGGGCGACCCGATCGGCGCTCGCGAGGACTGGCCGGAGCTGATCTGGCGCTTCCGCGAGATGACCGAGGCCGCCAGCGGCCGGCCGACCTACTACGCCGTCCGCGCCGAAACCCTGCCGCTGTATCTCGACACCGGCATGACCCTGCTGAAACTGGGTGAAGAGGCGCGGGTCGATCTGCGCGACTTCGCCCTGACCGGCGGCGGCAGCCGCAAGAAGGCGCTGCGTTACGCCATCAGCCGCGGCGAGAAGGACGGGCTGAGCTTCGAGATCGTGCCGGAAGGCGCCGGCATGCCGCTGATCAGCGAACTCGCCGCCGTCTCCGACGCCTGGCTGACCAAGCAGGCGGCGCGGGAGAAGAAGTTCTCGCTTGGCGCCTTCAGCCCCGATTATGTGCATGGCTCGATGCTCGCCCTGGTGCGTGAGCACGGCCGGCTGGTCGCCTTCGCCAGCCTGATGACGACCGAGCAGGGTGCCGAGGTCGCGCTCGACCTGATGCGGCACACCGAATCCAACTCGCGGCTGGTGATGGAATACCTGATCACCCGCATCATCGTGCATTTCAAGGAGGCGGGCGCCGAGGCGCTGAGCCTCGGCATGGCGCCACTGTCGGGCATGGAGACGCATCCGATGGCGCCGCTGTGGCACCGTGTCGGCCGCTTCGTGTATCGGCGCGGGGCGCGCTTCTACAACTTCGAAGGCCTGCGCGCCTTCAAGCAGAAATTCGACCCGGTCTGGGAGCCCCGCTACCTCGCGACGCCGAGCGGCCTTGCCCCCGCCCTCGCGATTTCCGACATTGCAGCCCTGATCGGCGGTGGGATCAAGGGGCTGGTTGCACGATGAAGCGGTCTTCCTGGGTGATCGCCGCCGCGGTGGTCGTGGCGGCGGCGGGTGCTGCTGTGGTCGGCGCGGCGTGGCTGCTGCCGTCCGGGCGCCCCTCGGCCACGCCGCCGCGCAGCTATGACGGCGGCGATCTCGGCTCGATCCAGCTGTGGCAGCCGGCGGGCCAGCCCAACGCCATGGTCTTCCTGCTGTCGGACGCGACCGGCTGGACTGCCGATTTCGACACGGCGGCCGACCACCTGCGCAGCACCGGCGCCTTTGTCGTCGGCGTCGATCTGAAGAGCTATCTCGGCGGCCTGGACCGGAACGACGACACCGACTGCCATTCCCCGGCCGGCGATTTCGAGGATCTGAGCCAACGGCTCGAGCGCGAATACAAGTTCAGCACCTATCGTGCGCCGATCGTCGTCGGCACCGGCCAGGGCGCGACCATGGCCTACGCCGCCGTCGCCGAGGCCGCCGCCCGCACCACGATCGAGGGCGGGGCCAGCATCGGCCCGATGCCGGCGCTGCAGACCAAGCTGCCGCTGTGCTCGGGCCCGAATGACATGCCGGTGGTGACGGCGGCCCCCGGCGGCGGCTTCACCTACGGCCCGCAGCCGCACATCCCCGGTTGGTGGCGGATCGGTCTGGACCAGCCCGACCCCGATATCAGCGCCTTCGCCACCGCCTCCGGCGGCGAGGTGATGACCCTGGCCAAGGGCGTGCCGCTGGTCGACCGGGTGACGGCGATGCTGCACCGGGACACGCCCGCCGATGCCGACGCCAGCGCGGTCAGCAGCCTGCCGATCGAGGAGTTGCAGGCGGCCGGCCCGTCACCCACCCTCGCCATCATCTATTCCGGCGACGGCGGCTGGCAGGATCTCGATAAGACCATCGGCGAAACCCTTCAGAAGAAAGGGATTTCAGCCGTCGGCGTCGACAGCCTGCGCTATTTCTGGAGCACCCAGACCCCCGACCAGACCGCCAAGGACCTGGCCCATATCATCGATCACTACACCAAGGCCTGGGGCGCCCAGCGCGTGATCCTGATCGGCTACTCCTTCGGCGCGAACGTCCTGCCCTTCGCCTACAACCGGCTGCCGGCGGCGGAAAAAGCCAAGATCGACCAGATCAGCCTGCTCGGCCTCGCCGAACGCACCGATTTCGAGATCCGCGTCACCGGCTGGCTTGGCGTCAGCGCCGACACCGACGCGCCGTCTGTCTTGCCGGAGCTGAAGACCATCGACCCCGCCCGGATCCAGTGCTTCTACGGCGAGGAGGAGGACGACACGGTCTGCCCGAACCCGGCCCTGGCCGCGACCGAGGTGATCAAGACCACCGGCGGCCATCATTTCGACGGCGACTACGACAGCCTGGCGCAGACCATCATCGACGGCGCGGCGAAACGGCGCCAATTGTCCCCGGCGGCCGCTCCGATCAAAACGACAACTCCATGATCTGACAGCCGAATTCCGGATATCCACAGATCCGTCCACATTTGGTACCGCTATCCACAGGCCGATCGGCCCGTGGTTCGCTGGCGATGGCAGGCCCGGCTGGAGTAGGGTGGAGCGATGGACAAATCGCGCCCCGACGCCCCCCTCACCCTCGTTCACAGCGCCGACCCGATGGCGAGCCCGACCTACCGCCGGATGCCGGCGAACGAGGAGGCCGAACAGGCGCTGCTCGGCGCCATCCTGGCCAACAACCAAGCCATGGAGAAGGCGTCGGACTTCCTGCGCCCGGAGCATTTCTACGTCCCGGCGCATGGCCGGATCTATGGCGCGGCGCTGCGACTCGCGGAGCTGAACCGCGTCGCCGACCCGATCAGCCTGAAGCAGTATTTCGAGACCGACAACGAGCTGGAGGGCGTCGGCGGCGCCCAGTACCTGACCGACCTGGCGGCCAGCGTCGTCTCGGTGATGAACGCCGAGGACTACGCCCAGACCATCTATGACCTGTCGCTGCGGCGCCAGCTGATCCTCGCCGGCGAGGAGATCGTCAACGACGCCTACAAGCTCGACAACGAGTTCGACGGCCCGGCCCAGATTCAGGAGGGCGAGGAAAAGCTCTACCGCCTGTCCAGCTCCGGCGTGCTGCGCAAGGATTTCGAGCCGTTCGGCGACATCCTGGCCCGCGCGGTCGAGGCCGCCGGCAAGGCGCTGGAGCGCGACACGCCGCTGACCGGCGTGACTTCCGGCCTGGCCGAGATCGACAAGATGATGGGCGGCCTGCAGCCGTCGGATCTGATCGTACTGGCCGGCCGACCGGGCATGGGCAAGACCGCGCTGGCCACCAACCTGGCCTTCAACGCCGCCACCGCCTACCTGCGCAAGAACGGCAAGGAAGGCGCCGTGGTCGGCTTCTTCTCGATGGAAATGTCGTCCGACCAGCTCGCCGTCCGTATCCTGTCCGAGGTCGCCGAGATCCCGTCGGAGAAGATCCGCAAGGGCGACATGAAGCGGGCCGACTTCCCGCGCGTGGTTGAGGCCGCCAACCTGATCCGGCAGACCCCGTTCTTCGTCGACGACACCGCCGGCGTTTC
>NZ_JBYRFX010000822.1:0-1526 GCF_057815775.1 Inquilinus sp. | reverse complement strand
CGCGGCGGACATCAGCCCGGCCAGGGTCTCGTCCGGCGCCAGAACCCGCCGCCGCTCGATGCCCTGGAACAGATCGGAATGGCTGGTGCTGTGGGTCCGGATCCAGTCGAAGACCGGGTCGTCATTGGTCCGGATCTGGTCCGGCACCGCGAAGCCGACGCCGGTGATGCGGGCCGCCTTGTCAGCCATAGGGTTCCTTGCAGGTTATCGTGAGGGTGGAGGTCAGCCGGCCTGCGGCGGCGTGCGGTAGTAGGGCGGGACTTCCGACCGGTCGATGTCCAGCACGATCACCTGCGGCCGACGGCGCGTCTCGGCCTGGTCGATCGCCTGCAGCAGTGCTTTGCGCAGCCCGGCCGGGTCGTTCACCCGCCGGGTGTCGGCGCCAAGCCCGGTGGCGTAGTCCACCAGGTCGGGGTTGCCCAGCTTGTAGTAGTCGTTCCAGGACGGCACCGGCGGGTTCGGGAAGAAATGCTCGTTGCCCTGGCTGACCATGGCCAGGTCGTTGTTCTCCAGCACGATCCAGATGGCGCCGATGTTGTATTGCGCGGCGGTCGAGACCTCGGCGCCATGCATCAGGAAGGCGCCGTCGCCGGTGATCGACAGGCAGGTCCGGTCCGGGGCGCCGAACTTGCCGCCGATCACGGAGCAGACGCCGAAGCCCAGCGGCCCGGTGTCGAGCGACAGGTGGATCTGGGTCGGCGGATCGATCGCCAGGTCGTTCAGCGACCAGCCGACGCAGTTGGCGCAGTCGATGAAGATGTGGCTGCCGGGCGGCACCACCTCGTTGATCACCCGCATCGCCGATTGCGGCAGGATCGGCACGGCGTCGGAAATGCGCTTCTCCGGATCGTACCAGGGGGCATGGTTGTCGCGGATCCAGCGGACATAGGCCTTGCGCTCGGCCACCGCGGCGGCGTCCGGCTCCACCAGCGCGCCCATGGCGCAGAGGTCGTCGATGAACTGGCCGAGTTCGCAGACGATTCCGAGCTGGATCGGGTAGGTCCGGCCGATCACCGACTGGTCGGCATCGACCTGGATCAGCGGCCCCTGCGGCAGCAGGGCCGGGCTCCAGTTGCTGGTCGCCAAGTTGCCCAGCATCGACCCCATCACCATCAGCGCGTCATAGGCCGGGCCGCCGCCGGCGGCGCCGACATACAGGCTGGGCCAGATGCAGCCGGCCAAACCGACATTGCGCAGGGCCAGGTCGTGGTTTTCCGGGAACAGCCCCTTGCCGTCGGGCGAGGTCATCACCGGGATGCCGAAGCGCTCGACGAAGGCGATGAAGCGGTCGCGGCGGTCGCCCTGCAGGGCGAAGCGGTTGCCGTTGCCGAGCATGATCAGCGGCCGCTTCGCCGCCAGCAGCAGATCGAGCGCCTGGCGGGTGCGCTGCGGGTCGCTGGCGGTCGGCACCGTGCGGTAGTTCTCCCAGCTGGTCGGGAATGCGACCGGCACGGTCGGCGCCAGGTCGGAGACGTCGACCGGCACGCTGACATGGGTGGCGCGGAACGGGATCGACAGCGCGTCGC
>NZ_JBYRFX010000821.1:0-6203 GCF_057815775.1 Inquilinus sp. | reverse complement strand
CACCGCCTTGGGCCAAGGATAGGGGGAAACTCCTGCCGGCCCCAACCGGGAAACGCCGTCACCGCGGCGCAGGGATCCTCAGGCCTGCGCGACCACGTACTCCCGGTCGACCGAGGACTCGTGCACGCGGGGGTCGAAGCCGTAGATGTGCAGCGAGACCGCGACCGCGTCGCTGTCATTGACCATCTGGTGGATGTTGGGGTGGGTCGTCGCCAGGCTCTCGATGTCGCCCGGCTGGTGCACTACCTCCCAGGTCTTCGCCACCCGGATCCCGTCGAAGGCCCGGAAGCGGATCTCGGTCAGGTTGCCGCTGATCAGGCCGAAGGCGCAGGCGCAATGGTGGTCGTGGATCGCGGTCCGGGCGCCCCTGTCCCACACCATGGCCCACACGCTGGTCTCGGCATCGCTCCACAGCAGGTTGCGGGCGTAGGTGCCGGGCCGGCGCTCCAGGTCGAGATCGCAGATCAGCCCGGGATGGGCCGTGAAATGCTCCAGCATCGCCTGCGGCGAGCCGCCGAAATCCGGCAGGGTCTTCAGCGCCGGGCCGCGCCACTTGGCGGTGGGCCGGAAGACATCTGATGTGGCTGCGTGGTTCATGGTCGGCCCTGCTTCTCGATCGCTGAGAACAGGGTATGCCCGGCCGGCGGGAACCAGGTTGCGTTGTTGATGGAAATCGGCTCGTCTTGAGCAAACGGATTTCGCTTATAGCCGGTTGGGTGAAATCCGCTTCCCGGTTTGTCTTTTTCGGTGGTTTTCTATACCCAGGGCAGGGATCTGCCACAAATAAGGAAGCCGTGCCGTGAGCCCGCCGACGTCGCTCAAGCTGGACGAAATCGACCTCAGGATCCTGAAGGCGCTGCAGACCGATGCGACGATCGCGCTGGCCGACCTCGCGGTGAAGGCCGGCATCTCCGCCACGCCGTGCTGGCGCCGGGTGCAGAAGCTGGAACAGGCGGGCATCGTCCGCAAGCGCGTGGCCCTGCTCGACAAGGCGGCGCTCAATGTCGGCGTGACCGTGTTCATCGCCATCCGGACGAGCCATCACACGGTCGAGTGGATCGAGCGCTTCGGCGGTGCCGTGCGCGACATTCCGGAGATCGTCGACGTCTATCGCATGAGCGGCGATATCGACTACCTGCTCAAGGCCTATGTTGCCGACATCGCGAGCTATGACGCGCTCTACAAGAAGATCATCGCACGGATCGAGCTGGCGGACGTCACCTCCATGTTCGCCATGGAAGAGATCAAGTCGACGACCGAGATCCCGCTGACCTTCGTTTCGGGCTGATCTTGCCGATGATGCACACAAAAACAAGCCGCGGGGGACCGCGGCTTGGTTAAGGTCGTTAGGAAGCGGAAGGGTGCAGAAGGTACTGCACGAGCGACTATACCATAAATTCAGCAAGAGTAGAGTGTTTTTATAAAGGATCGCCGCGAGGTGATTGAACAATAAGAGAAAATTTGACGGACAATTTGCTTTTGATCGCAATCAATACTATGCGAGCCAAAGTTAAAGTTCAGTATCGTGCGTCGGCCGATAGCGATCTGATTCGGAACGGTTTTAAGCGGCGCCGACGCCAAGACCGGGGAGGGTCAGGACGGTCTGGGTGCCGCCGTCCCGGGTGACGGTCAGGGTGCCGTCAAGTCGCTTGGCCATGGCTTCCACCAGGCTCATGCCGAGGCCGCGACGGGTCGATTCCTCGACCCGGCCGTCATCGACGATGGTCAGCACCAGGCCATCGGCCCCGGCCCGCTGCAGCGACACGGACAGGCGGCCGCCGCGGCCGTCGCGGAAGCCGTGCTTCAGGCTGTTGGTGACCAGCTCGTTGACGATCAGCCCGAGATGGATGGCGCTGTCGAGCGGGATCTGCCGCGGTGGCGCCTCCACCACCAGCGCGACCGGCCCGGTGGCCAGGGCGAAGGCGGATTGCAGATGGGCGCAGAGCTCATGCACATAGCCGCCGGCGTCGATGTGCGACAGGTCCTGCGAACGGTACAGCTTCTGGTGCACCAGGCTGAGCGAATGGATGCGGTTGCCGACGACCGACAGCTCCTCCTTCACCGCCGGGTCGACGGCGCGCGAGGTCTGCAGGTTCAGCAGGCTGGCGATGATCTGCAGGTTGTTGTTGACGCGGTGATGCACCTCGCGCATCAGCACGTCCTTCTCCTCCAGGCTGGCGCGTAGCGCCCGCTCCACCTCACGCAGCTGCGCGTTGGTGGCGATCAGCTGCTCTTCGCGCTGGCGCAGCTCGGTCAGGCTGGAGATCTGCTCGATCGTCTGGCGGTGGACCTCCTCGAACGGGTCGACCCCGGTCTCGCCGGCCAGGGCCGTCATGGTGCGATGCGCCAGCGCCGCCGGTTCCTGCCCAGCCGCGGTCTCCGGCAGCTCCTTGCGCATCACCAGCCGGACCACGCCGCGGGCGTGGCGCAGCTCGACCCAGTCCATCAGGGTACGGACCGGCGCGGTGTCGAGGCGCGAGCGCTGCGGCCCGCTGCCCTGGCCCAGCGGCCGGCGGGGTGCGGCCAGCACGATTTCCAGCGCCATCGCCGGGCCGGGCAGTACCAGCAGGGACAGGTTGGCCTGGCCGAAGCGGGCCAGGAAGCTGCGGGTCATGGCCGAGGCCGCGGCGACGATCCGCACCCGGTCGCGGCCGTCGAAACCCAGTTCGGTCGCCACCAGCCGCACGCGCTGCCGCGCGGCGATGACGTCGCGCTCCTCGCGGGTGTCGATGGCGGTGATCAGGGCGCTGGTCACACGGCGCTCCCATCCGGCAAGGGGAGGCGGCACCCGCCCTTCCGGGCCGGTCCGCCGGAACCGGCGACCGGGCGCCCGGGCCGGCGCATCGCCGCCGTCACGCGGTTGTGAGCGGCGGGTGCATCGCCAGGGCCTGACCGATCACCGAGATCAGCGCCTCGGGCTTGAACGGCTTGGTGACGACGAAGGTCGGCTCCAGCCGCTCGCCGGTCAGCAGCCGTTCCGGGAAGCCGGTGACGAAGACCACGGGCACCGAGATGTCGCGCAGGATGTCCTGCACCGCCGCGATGCCGCTGTCGCCGCCCTTGAGCTGGATGTCGGCCAGCACGATGTGCGGTGCCGACCGCTTCGACAGGGCCACGGCCTCGGCATGGTCGGCGGCGGTGCCGCAGACCTGGTGGCCCATCTCCTCGACGATGCGGGCGATGTCCATCGCGATCAGCGGCTCGTCCTCGATGATCATGACGCGCGCCGGGTGCTGGCGCTGCATCTCCTTGCGGGCGGCGTCCAGCTGGTCGCGGACCTCGCCCTCAGGCAGGTGCAGGATGAAGCCGACATCGGCGAAGGAGAAGCCTTCCAGCGACACCAGCAGCAGCACCTGGCGCTGCACCGCGGTCAGCTGCGACAGCCGCGCCTCGACCGGCACCAGGCCTTCCAGGGGACCGCCCGCATCGTCGTCGGTCGCGTTCAGCAGCGTGCAGACGTCGTGGAACGCGCCGAACAGCTGGGCCCGCAGGTCGCCATCCGGGGAAATGCGCTGGGGGTCGGCCAGGATGGCCTCCAGGAACACGCGCATGTACTGGTCGCCGCGTTCCTGCGACCCGACCAGGGCGCGGGCGTAGCGCCGCAGATATGGCAGATGCTTCAGGATTTCCGTCGATGTGCCGGTCATGGTTCCATCCTGGCGAATCCGGGTATGCTCGCCCTTCTGTGCTAATGCTTAGCGGCCGTGCGGCGCGATCGCAATCGTTCCGGTACCGTGCGGCGTGCTGGAACTTCCATCCCGGTCCGGGATTGGTAATGTACGCATTGATGTTGACCGGGACAAAGCAGGATCGGGCGCGGTATGGATCGACGGCGAGGCGATCGGGTGCGAAAACGCGACGCAGGGGCGTCACGGCCGGCCGCGGACGGGCCGGAGACGGCCAAGCCTGCGACAGATCGGCCCCTGGCCGATCGGGCTGTGGAGCGTCTGAAGAAGCCGCCGCAATTCGACAATTGGCTCTCCGACCAGCTCAAGAGCCTCTACGACCCCGTCCTGGAGGAACCGCTGCCTGACGATCTGATGCGGATGCTGGAGGAGAGTGCCAAGGGGGCCAAGCCGAAGGAGGACAAGGATCGCTGAGGAAAAGTGGCGACATCGCCATGCACGAGCCCGATTTCTGCCGTATTCGATACCGACATATCGGGCTCGTACCCAAATGAACCCTGCGTGGGCGGTGTATCCGTCGGCGACCATAAGGAGGGGAATGTGCAATTCGACTTTCACGCTGAGCTGACTGGGGCGATTCCGCATCTGCGGGCCTTTGCCCGTTCGCTCAGCGGTGATGCGGATCGCGCCGATGATCTTGTCCAGGACGCGATTCTGCGCGCGCTCCGGGCGGAAAGCCAGTTCACGCCGGGCACCAACTTCCGGGCCTGGATCTTCACCATCCTGCGCAACCAGTATGTCAACCAGTTGCGGCGCCGGAAATTCGTGGCCGAGCCGAAGGACGGCGTCGATCTCGACCTGCTCTGGGTGCCGCCGTCGCAGGACGCCAAGCTGGAATTCCAGGATTTCCGCCGGGCGCTGATGATGCTGACGCCCGACCAGCGCGAAATCCTGCTGATGGTCGGTGCCAGCGGCTTCAGCTACGAGGAAGCGGCCGAGATCTGCGGCTGCGCCGTCGGCACGGTGAAGAGCCGCCTGTCCCGCGCCCGCCGCGAGCTGTCGAGGCTGCTCAATGCGGGGCGAGGATTGGCGAGACGAAGCGACTTCACCGGCGAGCGGCGCGGACGCGGATCCGCCGCGGCGCCGGCGAAAATGACGCGCGGTCGTCTCGCCGGACCGTCCACCGCCCGGCAGACCGCGTAGCTGCCGCCGGCTTCGAAACCGACTGAAGAAAAGCGGGCGGCCCCAGGGCCGCCCGCTTTCGTTTGGGCTATTCGCCGGTCTCGCGCCGGGCCGCCAGCTCGCTGGCGATCGGGCTGGTCGCCGGCCGGTTGACGAAGGGCTCGCGCTCCTCCACCGGGCGGGCCTGCCGCTGGGTCATGCGCCAGGCCGTGAAGATCGCAGTGATGATGGCGATCGCGGCGCCGTACAGGAACAGCCCGTCCGGCCCGACCCAGGCCATGACGGCGGAGGCGATCAGGGGCCCCAGGCAGGCGCCAACGCCCCAGCACAGAAGCAGGCTGCTCGACAGGGCGACCGCCGTGCCTCGCGGGGCGAAGTCGTTGGCATGGGCGACGCAGATGCCGTAGGTCGAGATCGACGCCGCCCCCCACAGCCCGAACAGCACGTACAGCAGCCAGTCCGAGTCGGGCCGCAGCAGGCCGAGCGTCAGCGACACCAGGATGGTGACGATGCTGGAGGCCAGCATGACCTGACGCCGGTCGATGCGGTCGGACAGCCGGCCCAGCGGCCATTGCGCCAGCAAGTTGCCGACCTGGGCCATGGCCGGCACGGCCCCGGCCAGGCCAATGCTCAGCCCGGTCTGCAGCCCCCAGATCGGGCCGATCGAGGAGACGGCGCTGTTGATCAGGCCGCTGGAGATGCAGCCGATCACCGCGGCCGGGGCGATGCGGTATAGCTGGCGCAGCGGCAGGGTGCGGATCGCGGCGATCGACGGGGTGGTGGCCCGGTTCATCGCGACCGGGATCAGCGACATCGAATAGAAGGCGCTGGCGATCATGAACAGGCCCAGCACCACCGGGCCGCCGGTGAACAGCAGCACGAACTGGCCGCCGACCAGCGCCACCTTCTGCACCACGGTGTAGACCGAGAACACCCGGCCGCGATGGGCGTTCGGCGTCATCTCGTTCAGCCAGCTCTCGGCCACCGTGAACAACCCGGCGGAGCAGAAGCCGGTGACCAGCCGCAGCGCCATCCAGAAGGCCGGGTCGGGTGCGATGGTGAAGCTCAGCGCCGTCACCGAGGTGGCGGCGGCATAGGCCGCGAAGGCCCTGATATGGCCGACCGCGCCGATGATCCGGGTCGACAGGATGCAGCCGACCAGGAAGCTCAGCGAATGCGCCGTCGCCACCGCGCTGAACGCCTGGATCGAATAGCCGGCCTCGGTCAGCGAGATCGGCAGGACGGTGACGAGGATGCCGTTGGCGACCTGGAGGACGGAGATGCCGAGGATGATGGCGGCGACGGGCAGGTAGAGGGCGAGCATGATCCTGGCATCTCGGGGCGGTGCCCAAGAGGCAAGCCCGCCGCGCCGCGCCTGTCAAACGGTGTGATCGA
>NZ_JBYRFX010000820.1:0-2522 GCF_057815775.1 Inquilinus sp. | reverse complement strand
TACCGGGCCGGCGCCGCCAGTCCCAGCGTGGCGCGCGGCACCAGCATGAAGGCGCGGCCTTCCGCGTTCATGGCGCTGGCCAGGTTGCCGGCGTCATGCCCCTCGCCCCAGTACAGGTCGCCGCGGATCGGGCCGCGGATGGCGCCGCCGATATCCTGCGCCAGCACCAGCCGCCGCAGTGTCCGGTTCGGCACCGTCGGGTCGTCCTCGATATCGAGCCAGATCGGCGTGCCCAGCGTGATGTAGTCCTTGTCGACCGCCAGGCTGCGCCCCGCGGTCAGCGGCACGTCATGCGCCCCGACCACATCCGCCGCCGTCTTCTCGCGGAAATAGACGTAGCTCGGGTTCTGGTTCATCAGCCATTGGGTGCGGTCGGGGTTGGCCAGCATCCAGTTGCGGATATAGCCCATCGACATCTCGTCCAGCGTGGCGACGCCGGAATCGACCAGCACCCGGCCCACCGCCTTGTAGCGCTGGCCGTTCTGGCCGTCGAACTTCAGCCCGATGATGCTGCCATCGGTCAGCCGGACCTTGCCGGAGCCCTGGATCTCCAGGAAGAAGGCGTCGATCGGGTCGTCGACCCAGACGATCTCGTAGCCGCGGCCCTCCAGCGCGCCACGGGCGATCGCCGCCCGGCTCTGGCGCCGGTCACGGTCGCGCGACGGGGTGCTGTACAGCGGCGTCTGGAACGCGCCGCCGCGCACGCGGCTGCCGTTCAGCTCGGGCGCGAAATAGCCGGTGAAGCGGCCGGATTGGCCGCCGCTGAGGCCGGTCAGGGTCACCGGGGTGAACCAGGCCTCGAAGAACCGGCGGATCTGGGTGCGGTCGCGGCCGGTCTGGCGGTTGGCGTCGTCGCAGATCGGCCGCCAGTCCTCGACCGGGCCGGAGATGCCGTTGTAGTTCAGCCGGGTGCCCGCGGGCTTGCCGGCATAGACGCTGCAGGTGTTCCACACCGCCGGCATGACAGCGGCCAGATCATCCTCGTCCCAGCCGGGCAGGTGCTGGAAATCGGTGGCGACGCCGCCGGTGCCGCCACCGGCCGGCGGCCGCGTGGGGCCGCCGCAGCCGGCCAGGATCAGCCCCAGCACTGCCGCCAGGGCCGCGATGCGCATGATGGGCCGCATCTACGCCTTGCCTCCGTCCGGGTCTTCGGTGTCCTCGATGCGGTGGCCTTCATGGGTCCGGTCGCCGCGCTCGGCCTCGTTGGCATCGCGCTGCTTCTCGGCCCCGGTGCGGCCGAAACGGGTGCGGTTCTCGCGGGCCTGCGCCTCTTTCTCGGCGCGGTCCCTGGCCTTGCGGGCCTGTCGCAGATTGATCACGTCCCCCATCGGCCGCCTGCCTCGCTGTCCCGTGCCGGTCCGCCTGACGACGGCCTGCCCCGACACTATCCGAAACCATGCCGGGCCGAAACGGTGGCCGCTCGACCGGTGGTGTCCGGCGCGATACAAGGTTGTCCTAAGCCGATTGTCCCGCTGTTTTGTCTCAATGTTTGTTTTGTATTGTGATTCCATCAGGCGATTTCCGATCATGCCCCGGAGTCGCATCCCCGCAGACGACGCTTGGGCGCAGTGAAGAAACTCCTCTTCGGTCTCCTCATCCTTCTCGTCCTGCTCGTCGCCGCGGTGCTCGTGGTGCCGGGGCAGATCGACTGGACGCCCTATCGCGGCCGGATCGCCGAGGAAATCGGTGCGCTGACCGGGCGTGCCGTGGCGATCGACGGCCCGGTTTCGTTCGAGATGCTGCCGATGCCGCGTCTCACCGCCGGCGACATCCGCGTCGCCAGCGTGCCCGGCGCGGAGGTGCCTGATTTCCTGACGGCGACCGATGTCGACCTGCGGGTGGCGCTGTTTCCGCTGCTGCTCGGCCGCATCGAGGTCGAAGGCATCGCCTTCCAGCAGCCGAGCGTGGCGCTGGAGACGCTGCCGGACGGGCGCCATTCCTGGGACGGGCTGGGCGCCGGCACTGGCCACCGCTTCGCCGCCGCCGCGGCGTCGATCCGGCAGGGCTCGATCCTGTGGCTCGACCGCCGCGCCGGCCGCCAGATCGGCATCGACACCGTGGATGCGCGGCTGACCACGGGCGGCGAAGGCGCACCGACCGCGATCGCCGGCACCGGCGTGGTCGCCGGCGTGCCGATGACGCTCGACCTGGCGCTGCAGCCGCGCTCGCCGCTCGGCGCTCTGCCGGTGACAGCGACGGTCGGCCTCGATGCGACCGAGGCGCGGCTGGGCGGGCTGCTGCGGCCCGATGGGGGCCTGCAGGGCGACATCTCGGTGGTCGGCAAGGACCTCGACGCCAGCCTGGCGCGGATCGGGGTGAAGCTGCCCACCTCGTCGTCGCGGCCCGGCGTCTTCGCCCTGCGCGGCACCGTGCTGGTCGCCGCCGATCCCTCGGGCGCCGACCAGATCCAGCTGTCCGACCTGACCGCCGATCTCGGCGACATGCGCGCCGCCGGCGGGCTGACGGTCACGCTCGCCGCCGTGCCGCGCGTCGAAGCGACGCTCGGCTTCAACCGGCTGGCC
>NZ_JBYRFX010000819.1:0-15558 GCF_057815775.1 Inquilinus sp. | reverse complement strand
GCAGCGGGGCGTTCACCCACCATGCCGGTGAAGTGCACTTCGCCTTCTCCGGTACCGACACCGTCATCGGCGGCGACATCAACGGCGACGGCAATTCCGACTTCAACATCGTCCTGACCGGGCATGTCGCCCTGGTGGCGGGCGATTTCCTGCTGTGAGGAGGCAAAGCGTCCGTCGGCAACGGCATGTTGGCGATAACGGATAAATGCCTCCAGGCGCGGGACTGCTATTGAAAACCGAGCTCAGGCGACTTGTGGGGCCGAGACCGGCCGCACGTGACGGTCCGGCCCCATGGCAGGGAAGGGCGTGTCTTCGGCACGGGAGACGCCGAGCAGGGCGAGCACCTGGTCGCGCAGCCGGATGAAGCCGGGATCGGACCGGTTGCGCTTCACATCGGCCCGCACCGGAAGCACGGCCGCGATCCGGCCGGGATGCGGGTGCATGACGACGATGCGGTTGCCGAGATAGACCGCCTCATCGACGTCATGGGTGACGAGCACCGCCGTGATGCCCTCATGGCTGACGATGCGCTTCAGCTCGTCCTGCAGGCGCAGCCGGGTCAGGGCGTCGAGGGCGCCGAGCGGTTCGTCCAGCAGCAGGAAGCGAGGGCGGTTGACCAGGGCGCGGGCGATCGCCACCCGCTGCGCCATGCCGCCCGACAGCTGCGACGGATAGGCCTTGGCGAAGGATTCGAGCCCGACCAGCTCGAGATGGCTGTGGATGAGCTCCCGCTTCTCGCGCCTGGCGAGCTTGCTCCGGCGCAGGGCCGCCCCGACATTGGCCTCGACGGTCAGCCAGGGCAGTAGCCGGTGTTCCTGGAACACGATCGACCGGTCGAGCCCAGGTCGTTCGACCGGCTTGCCGTTGACCCGGATCTCACCGTCATAGGCGGTGTCGAGCCCGAGGATCAGCCGCAGCAGGGTGGACTTGCCGCAGCCAGAGGCGCCGACGATGGTGAGGAATTCGCCCTGGTCGACGGTGAGGTCGATGTCGGACAGGGCCTGGACGCGCTGCCCGGCGACATCGAAGCGCTTGCTGACGCCCGCGATCTCCAGGGCATGCAGGCCACGCCCGGCGCGCGGTTCGATCTTGAGGGGGACGGTCATCGGGGTCTCCAGCGCAGCAGGTGGCGCTCCAGGGCCGAGGCGAGCAGGTTGAAGAACACGCCGACGGCGCCGAGCAGCAGGATGCACAACAGCAGCAGGTCCATCTGGAACAAATGCTGCCCCTCGTTCATGCGGCCGCCGAGCCCAGGCGCGATGTTGAGCAGCAGCTCCGCGCCGATGGTCGCGACCCAGGCATAGATCAGGGCGGCGTGCAGGCCGCTGAAGATCTGCGGCAGCGCGCCCGGAATGGCGATCAGCGCCACGAAATCCAGCCAGCGGAAGGTCAGGACGTCGGCGAGCTCGCGATAGGCGCGCGGGATGCCGGCCACGCCCTGCCAGGTGTTGATCACGGTCGGCTGGAAGGCGGCGAGCGCGATGAAGGCGACCTTGCCGGTCTCACCGCCGCCGAACCACATCGACAGCAGCGGCACCCAGGCGAACAGGGCGATCTGCCGGTGCACCAGCAGGATCGGTCCGAGCAGCCGCCGCATCAGGGCCGAGAAGCCGATCAGCAAGCCGGCGACGAGCCCCGCTGCGGCACCGATGGCGAAGCCGAGCAGGTCCCGCTGCAGGCTGGCCAGGAGATTGCCGGTCAGCCCTTCCGAACGGAATTCCGACACGCCGCGGGCCAGCACCGCCTCCGGCGACGGCAGGAATCGGGGATCCGCCGCGCCGAGATGGGCCAGGATCTCCCAGCTGATGAGAATGACCAGGGGGAGCGCGAAGGGTCGCCATCGCGCCGGGGTCGGCCAGGGGTGGGACTCTCGCTGAGCGGTCTCGATCGCAGCGGCGGGCGCGCTCATCGCGATGCCTCCGCCCGCCAGCGCTGCAGGCGGTCTTCCGCCAGCGTCAGCAGTCCGTGGAAGACCAGGCCGATCAGCCCGATGACGACCATCGCCACCAGGACCAGCTCCAGCTGGAACAGCTGGCGGCCATAGGCCATGAGGTAGCCCAAGCCCTCGAAGGACGCGAGGAGTTCGACCGCGACCAGCGTCTGCCAGCTGTTGGCCAGCCCCTCGCGCAGCCCGGTGAAGATCGACGGCGCCGCCGAGGGCAGCACGATGGTCCCCAGCGTCGACGATCGGCTGAAGGCGAGGACCCGCCCAGCTCGACATACTGCGCCGGGACGTCGCGCACGCCCTGGCTGGTGTTCAGCACGGCCGGCACGAAGGCCGACCAGCCGATGATGATGATCTTCAGCTCCTCATCGATCCCGACCAGCAGGATCAGGATCGGCAGCCAGCCCAGCACCGGCACCTGGCTCAGGGCCAGGAAGACGGGGTCGACGAGGCTGCGCAGCGGCTTGGACAGGCCGATGGCGCCGCCGACCAAGACCCCGCTCAGCGCGCCGGCGGCAAAGCCTTCGGCGACGCGGCGCAGGCTGGTCAGCGTCGCCGAGAGGAGCGAGCCGTCCTCGACCCCTTCGGTGAAGGTGTCGAGGACGGTTTCCGGCGACGGCAGGATCTGGTCCGGCAGCCAGCCATGGCTGGACGAAAGCTGCCAGGCCAGGAGCAGGCCCGCCGGGACGACGAGGCCGAGGGCGACGTCGCCGGCGATCCGCAGGCCGCGCCGGACGCGACGGGCGGGCGCCGACCCGCCGCCCCCCGCGGCGGAATGGGAGTCGATCTGCCCGCCCGCCATCTCAGTTCGACGCCGCTCTGGTCTGCTCGACCTCGCCGTCGGTCACCTTCTGGCCGTTGGCGTCGAAGGTCGGCCAATAGTGCTCGAGCTTGAGGTCGGCCAGCGCCTGGTTGAGGTATTTGGTCTCGAACCAGCTGTCGACGTCGACGTCCTTCTTGATCAGGCCATAGGCCTTGGCCCGCGCCACCTGGTCCTTGTAGCGGGCAATGATGTAGTCATCGACAACAGGCGTGATCCGGTGGGCCAGGCGCTCGTCCTTGAAATCGGCGGCAAAGCTTTCGACCGGCAGGCCGGCCTTGGCCCAGATATCGAACACCGCCTGCCGGTTGCCTTCATCGGCGGCGAAGTGGGCCGCCTTGACGAAGGCATGCACCACCTTGGCGGTGATATCCGGATGGGCCTGCTCGAACTCTGTGGTGACGTAGAGGCCGGAGTTGCGGCCGAGCGTCGGATTGTCGCCCTTGGTCGAATAGATGATCTTCACCACGCCCTGCTTGGCGAGGTCGAGATATTCCGAACCGCCGAAGGACGCGTCGACATTGCCGGAGACGAGGGCCGCGGTGGCCGAGTTCGAGTCGAGGCTGACGAAGCGGATATCCTTCTCCGTCAGGCCATGCGCTTCGAGCACGCGGTCGGTTGCGATCTGCAGGTTGGTGCCGCGAAACTGCGCCACCTTGTGGCCCTTCAGCTCCTCGACGGATTTGATGTCGGAATTCGGCGGCACCGCGAGGTAGAGCGGGTCGTGGGTGCCGGCCGAGGCAAGGAACTTGGTGGCGAGCCCCCGCGACCGGCCGACGATCGCCGGCAGGTCGCCCAGCCCGGCGGCGAAGTCGAGCTGGCCGCCGGCGAGGGATTCGTTGAGGGCAGGTCCGGCACCGCGGAAGAAGGTCCAGGTGACCGTCACGTCGGGCTGGTCCTTGAACTCCGCCTCGACCAGCTTCTGCACATGGGCGACGGAGATGTAGTCGCCATAGGCGAAGGGTCGGTCGTCGAGGCCGACGCCGGGATAGCCGATGCGGATGGCGATGGGATCGGCTGCGGCCGGCAGGGCGGCGCCGAGGCCGGCAAGAAGCACGGCGAGTGCGATGAATTTCATGACAGGGGTTCCTGGCCGCGAGCGTCAGGCGGCGTTCGCGGCGGGATTGCGGGTCGTCGTCTTGCGGGTGGCGCTGTGGCGGCCGTCGACGCTCACCGGCACGTCGCCGTCGAGGGTGGTGCGGCGGACGATCCGCAGCGCGTCGCCATAGTCGTTGACGCCGTAATGCTGGGTCGCCCGGTTGTCCCAGATCGCGACGTCGCCGGCCTGCCAGCGCCAGCGCACCGTGTTCTCGGGCCTCAGCACATGCGACTGCAGCAGCTGGTAGAGATGTTCCGTGGCGCTGCGCGAATAGCCGACGAAGCGCTGCACGAAGGCGCCGAGGATCAGGGAGCGCTCGCCCGTCTCCGGATGGACCCGGACCACGGGATGCTCGGTCTCGTAGACGGTGGAGGTGAACACCTCCTCGAAGTGCCGGCGCTCCGCCTCATTGGCCTGCGGCCGGCGCGCGGCATAGTCGTAGGCGTTGCTGTGGACGGCCCACAGCTGCTCGGCCGCCGCCTTCAGCTCCGGCGGCAGGCCGTCATAGGCGGTCACGGTGTTGGCCCAGACCGTGTCGCCGCCGACCGCCGGGATGGTCACGCCGCGCAGGATCGAGATCTTCGGGTACGCGTCGACGAAGGTGACGTCGGTGTGCCAGGAATCGGCGCGCCCGTAGCCGCTGCTGGAATCGAGTTCGAGGATGACGGTGGTGCCGGGGCGGGCCGGTTCGGTCGGGTGCCGCACGAGGGTGCCGAGCCGGGCGGAGAACCGCTCCTGTTCGGCATCGGTCAGATGCTCCTGGCCGCGGAAGAAGATGACCTTGTGGTGGAGCAGGGCGGCGTTGATGGCCGCAATCGCGTCGTCTGGCAGGTCGCCCGAAAGCTTGACGCCCCCGATCTCCGCGCCGATGCGGACGGTGAGGGGCGTGAGATCGAGACGGGTCTCCGACGGCTGGGGCCGGGCAGTGGTGGTCGTCGTCATGCGACGTGACTCCTGATGGGGCCGGTTCTCGGCCCGTGACATGTGGATCGTGGCGAGGCATGCGTTCGGGGTTCCCCGCGCCGGGGGCCGCTCGAACGGGCTGTTTCGCAGGGGGTGTCCGGGAGCCTGTTCGGTCAGGCGCTGCGGGCGAGACTGCCGTGCCGGCCATGGCCGACGGGCACCGTGCGAGACAGCCCGCATCGACACTGGCCGGCGCCGCGGCCATGGATCCCGGACCCGGCACATGCAACGCCGCGAGCGGCCGTCGATGACGGACCGGACGGCGTCGCAGCGATGATCGGAAGCGTCCGAACCGGGCGGATCCATGTCGTCATGATCGTCCTTGCATCGTCAGGCCGTCCCGATCGCGGTCCATCGGTCCGGGAGGGCCAGGTGCTAGAATCACTCATACGGTCAGTGATTAAATATAAATACGCAATTCAAAAATGTTGGTACCACAAAAAATCTACAGATTTATGTTGATAGTGGTTTGACTCACGATCATGGATCGTGAAATGACTCTGGGCTTGGTTCAGGACGGGAGACGGTTGTCGTGGCGGCAAGAACGGGTCTGATTCACGCTGTCATGGGGATCGCCATGGCCATGGCCGCGCTCGGCAGCCCTGGCGCGGTGGCCGCGGATGGCGCGACGCCGGTGCAGGGCGGGTCGCTGGCCTGGGGCGTCGAGACCGAGCCGACGACGCTGAACCCGCATCTCAACGGCCAGGCCAAGGCCAAGCTGCTGCTGCGCAATGTCTTCGAATCCCTGCTGGCCCGGACGGCCGATGGCGGCTACGTGCCCTGGCTGGCCAGCGGCTACACCGTGTCGGACGACGGCAAGACCTACACCTTCACCCTGCGCGACGACGTCACCTTCAGCGATGGCCGGAAGCTGGACGCCGCCGCGGTGGTCACGAACCTCACCAAAGTCAAAGACCCTGCCTATTCCGCGGCGGTCAGCACCGGGCCGATCTCCCGCGTGGCGGAAGCCCGTGCCCTGGACGACAGGACGGTGGAGCTGACGCTGAAGGCCACCTACGCGCCATTCCTCGACTACATCGCATCGCTGGAGATCATCTCCCCGGCCGCCTTCGACTCGCCGACGCTGAAGGCCGGCGGGCACGCGGTGGCGGGCACCGGCCCCTTCATCCTCGATCGCTACACCAAGGGCCAGGAGGCCCATTTCATCCGCAACCCGGCCTACCATTGGGCGCCATCGACCGCGTCGCATCAGGGGCCGGCCTATCTCGACGAGGTGACCTACCGCTTCCTGTCCGAATCCTCGGTGCGTACCGGGGCGCTGAGCTCCGGGCAGGTCGACCTGATCGAGGGCATCTCCGGCAATGACGCCGGGCTGTTTCGGGACGATCCCGACTTCCGCTACCAGCACGCGCTGAACTCCGGCACGCCCTGCACGCTGTACCTCAACACGACCTGGGGCCCGACCCGGGACGTCCGCGTGCGCAGGGCGGTGGTTGCCGCGGTCGATGTCGATGCGGTGCTGCAGTCGGTCTATCGGGGTGAGCGCACCCGGGCCTGGGGCATCAACGCGCCGATCGACACGCAGCTCTACGATGCCGGCATCGAGCGCAGCTACGGCAACGACCCCAAGCTGGCCAACACGCTGCTCGACGAGGCGGGCTGGACCGGCCGCGACGCCGATGGGTTCCGCACCAGGGATGGCCAGCGCCTGCGGATCGAGGCGACCCAGGCCCAGGCCACGATGCGCGACCAGCGCGACGTGCTGCTGCAGGCGTTGCAGGCGCAGCTGCGGCAGAAGGCGGGGATCGATCTCGCCATCGCCTATGTCGACCCCGGCACCTATGCCGACCGGACCGTCAGCGGCAAGTACGACGCCATCCTCAATTCGACCACGCCGGCCGGCGACGGCTTCAACATCGAATACCATTACCTGCCGGTGGATCAGGGCGGCCGCATCAACTACAGCCGCACCGCGGCGCCCGAGGTGCTGGGCTGGCTGCAGGCCGCCGCGGCGACCCTGGACCGCAAGGCCCGCTTCGACCTCTACGCCCGGCTGCAGCGCTTCGCCGTCGTCGAGCAGGCCTATGCCCTGCCGCTCTATGTGCCGGAGGACCAGATCGCCGCCGCCGCGCATGTGCATGGCGAGGGCTTCCGGCCGTTTTTCCAGATGCCTGAGAACGCCTACGACGTCTGGGTCGAGCGCTAGGCCCCGGGTCCCGCATTTATCGCCGCCCGTCGGCCAGCAAGGAGATCGTTATCGTGGTTGTGAGCAAGCATTTGCGGAGGCTGGCTGTCGCGGCACTCGGCGTCTCGGTCCTGGCCCTGTGCGGCCAGGCCTCCCATGCGGCCACGGACACGCCAGTCAGCGGCGGCGCGCTGACCTGGGGGGTGGAGACGGAACCGGCCACGCTCAACCCGCAGCTCAACGGCCAGGACAAGACCAAGCTGCTGCTGCGCAACGTCTTCGAATCCCTGCTGGCCCGCACCGCCGATGGCGGCTACGTGCCCTGGCTGGCGACCGGGTACCGGGTGTCGGACGACGGCAGGACCTACACCTTCACCCTGCGGGACGGCGTGGCGTTCAGCGATGGCCAGGCGTTCGACGCCGCCGCTGTCGTGACCAACTTCGCCAGGCTCAAGAATGCCACCTATTCCGGCAGCATCAGTGCCGGCCCGGTGTCCCATCTGGAACTGGCCCGCGCCGTCGACGACAAGACGGTGGAGCTGACGCTCAAGGACACCTATGCGTCGTTCCTCGATTTCGCCGCGGGGCTGGAGATCCTCTCTCCCGCTTCCTTCGACTCGCCGAAGCTGAAGGCCGGCGGGCCGGAGGTGGCGGGCACCGGCCCCTTCATCCTCGACCGCTACACCAAGGGCCAGGAGATCCACTTCGTCCGCAACCCGAAGTACAACTGGGCGCCGTCGACCGCGGCGCATCAGGGGCCGGCCTATCTCGACGAGGTGACCTATCGCTTCCTGTCGGAATCCTCGGTCCGCATCGGGGCGCTGAGCTCCGGGCAGGTCGATTTGATCGAAGGCATCCCGGGCAATGACGCCGCGGTGTTCCGGGACGATCCGGAATACAGCTACCAGAAGGCGCTGAACACCGGCACGCCCTATTCCCTGTTCCTCAACACGGCCTACGGACCGACACAGGACATCCGCGTGCGCAAGGCGCTGGTCGCCGCGATCGATGTCGATGCGGTGCTGCAATCGGTCTATCGCGGCGAGCGCACCCGGGCCTGGGGCATCACCTCACCCATCGATACCCAGTTCTATGATGCCGGCATCGAGCGCAGCTATAGCCACGACCCGAAGCAGGCCAACGCACTGCTCGATCAGGCCGGCTGGACCGCGCGCGACGCCGACGGCTTCCGCACCAAGGACGGCCAGTGCCTGAGCATCGAGGTGGTGCAGGCCCAGGCCACGGTGCGCGACCAGCGCGACGTGCTGCTGCAGGCGCTGCAGGCCCAGGCCCGGCAGCAGGCGGGGATCGACCTGGCCATCACCTATGTCGACGCCGGCACTTACACCGACCGGCGCCCCACCGGCAAGTTCGGCTCCATCGCCAACTCCAACACGCCGACCGACGGGATCGACATCGAATACCACTACCTGCCGATCGACCAGGGCGGGTCGATCAACTACAGCCGCGCCGCGGCGCCGGAGCTGCTGACCTGGCTGCGGGCGGCCGCTGCCACCCTGGACCACAAGACGCGCTTCGACCTCTACGCCCGGCTGCAGCGCTTCGCCATCGCCGAGCAGGCCTATGCCCTGCCGCTCTACGAGCCGGAGGACCAGATCGCCGCCGCCTCGCAGGTGCACGGCGCCGGCTTCCGGCCGTTCAAGCAGCTGCCGGAGAGCGCCTACGACATCTGGGTCAGCCGGTAGCCGGCCGTGCGGCCGGGCAGGAGCAGGGCATCGTGACGATCGAGAACTCCACCACCATCCGGCCGGTGCCGCTGGCGACCGGACGTCGGTTCCGCGGCATGCGCGGGTCGCTGCCGGCGCAGATCCTGGGCCGCATCGGCTCCGGCATCCTGGTGCTGTGGACCGCGGCGACGCTGAGCTTCGTCAGCCTGCAGGTCGCGCCGGGCGACATCGTCAACCTCTTGATCGGCGAGCAGGTGCGCACGCCGGAGGTCGAGGCGGCGGTCCGCGCCGAATGGGGTCTGGATGACCCGCTGGTCGTGCAGTATCTGCGCTATCTCTGGCGCGCCCTGCACGGCGATTTCGGCCGTTCCTACATGCTGCAGACCGATGTCGGCCCGCTGATCCTGTCGCAGCTCCTGCCGACCTTGAAGCTGACCGCTGCGGCGCTGGTCGTGGCGATCGTCTTTGCCGTGGCGACGGCGGTGCTGACGGCCGGCCGGCCCTGGGCGCGGCGCATCGCCGGCGGCGTCGAGCTGGTGCTGGTGTCGACGCCGTCCTTCTGGCTCGGCATTGTGCTGCTGTTCATCTTCAGCTTCACCCTCAAGCTGTTTCCGGTGGCCGGGGACCGCAACTTCGCCGCGCTGGTGCTGCCGGCGCTGTCCCTTGGGCTGTCGCTCGGCGCCGTGGTCGGCCAGGTCCTGCGGCAGGGGCTGGAGCGCGCGCTGGAAGAACCCTTCGCCCTGACGGTGCGCAGCTGGGGGGCCAGCGGCCTGACCCTGCGGCTGCGGCACGGCCTGCGCCATGCCGCGCTGCCGGCGGTGACCCTGACCGGCTGGCTGGTCGGCGGGCTGCTCAGCGGCGCTGTCATCACCGAGCTGGTGTTCGGCCGGCCCGGCCTCGGCAAGATCACGGTCGATGCGGTGCTCAGCAAGGATTTGCCGGTGGTGCTGGCGATCGCGATCTTCTCGGCGGCGATCTATGTGGGGATCAGCACCCTGGTCGACCTCCTCTACCTCGTCCTCGATCCGCGCCTGCGGGCGCGCAGCCGGTGAGGGGGACGCCATGACCATCGCATCGACCGCTGCATCCCGGGCGCCCCGCCCGGGCCTGCTCTCCACCGGTCTCCGCCATCCCGGCCTGCTGGTCGCGGCGGCTTTCCTTCTGGTCATCGTCGCGGCCACGGTCTCGCCGGGCCTGCTCACCGGTATCGATCCGATCGCCGCCGATCCGCTACAGGCGCAGATGCCGCCCGGCATCGGCCATTGGTTCGGCACCGACCAGCTCGGCCGCGACGTGTTCTCCCGCGTCGTCCATGGCGCGCGCTATTCGCTGTTGATCGGCGTCAGCGCCATGCTGATCGCGGTGGTCGTCGGATCGCTGCTCGGGCTGCTCGCCGGGCTGGCGCGCGGCTGGGTCGATGAGGTGATCACCCGCTTCCTTGATGTCGTCTCCGCCTTTCCGGACCTGCTGCTGGCGCTGGTGCTGATCTCCTTCACCGGCCCCGGCACCGGCAATTTGATCTTCGCCCTCGGCGTCGCCTCCATCCCGCGTTTCGCCAGGGTGGTGCGGGCCCAGACCTTCGTCGTCGCCGAATCCGGCTATGTCGAGCAGGCGAAGACCTTCGGCCTGACCCGGGCGACCCTGGTCTGGCGCCATGTGCTGCCGCATGCCATCGCCCAGGTGCCGGTTCTCGCCACCATCGGCCTCGGCACCGCGATCATCGGCGCGGCCGGGCTCAGCTTCCTCGGCATGGGCCCGCAGCCGCCGGTACCGGAATGGGGCGCGATGCTGTCCGAGGGGCGGAACTATCTGCGCAACGCCTGGTGGGTCGCGGTCTGGCCCGGCATCAGCATCACCCTGACGGTGATCTCGGTCAGCGCGCTCGGGCGCCGGTGGCAGGCCGCCTTCGAGGGCAGGAGGCAGCCGTGACCGCAGCCGATCCCCTGGTCAGGATCCGCAACCTGACGATCCGCTTTCCCGGTGCCGCGGGGATGGCGGCCGTGGTCCGCGGGCTCGACCTGACCATCCATCGCGGCGAAACCGTCGCCCTGGTCGGCGAATCCGGCTCCGGCAAGTCGGTCACCGCCCGCTCCCTGGTCGGACTGACCGGCCCGGGGGCCGAGGTCACCGCCGACGTGTTCGAGATCGACGGCGAATCCGTGCTGCAATACCGGGAACGGCAGTGGCGCCGGCTGCGCGGCCGCCGGATCGGCCTGGTGCTGCAGGACGCGCTGGTCTCGCTCGACCCGCTGCGGCGGATCGGCCAGCAGGTCTCCGACGCGCTTGGCGCTCCTGGCGGCGTGTGGGGCGGCCTGCGCTGGGGCCGGGTGGACCCGCGCGCCAGGGTGCTGCTGCAGTCGGTCGGGATCCCCGATCCGGAACACCGTCTGCGGCAGTATCCGCACCAGCTCTCCGGCGGGCTGCGGCAGCGCGCGCTGATCGCCACCGCGATCGCCGGCCAGCCCGATCTGGTGATCGCGGACGAGCCCACCACCGCGCTCGACGTCACCGTGCAGCGGCAGATCCTCGAACTGCTGGAACAGCGGCAGAGGGCTGGCAACACACTGCTGCTGATCAGCCACGATCTCGCCGTGGTTTCCCGGCTGGCGGACCGCGTGCTGGTGATGCGGAACGGCGAGGTGGTCGAACAGGGGCGCACCGCCGACCTGCTCTCGGCACCAGCCCATCCCTACACGCGCCAGTTGCTGGACGCCGTCCCCTCCGCCGCCTCGCGCGGCTATCGCCTGGCGCCCGCGCCGGAGGGGAGGGCGCTGGGCCGGCCAAGACTTCCCCTGCCGGCCAAGCGGGTCGATCCCCAGCGCCGGGTGCTGGTGGCGGAGCGGCTGGAGAAGCGCTATGGCAGCGGTGCCGCGGCGGCGCTGGTGGTCAACGACGTGTCCTTCGAGCTGGCGGCCGGCGAAACGCTGGGCACCGTCGGCGAGTCCGGATCCGGCAAAAGCACGGTGGCCCGCATCGTGCTGGGGCTGGTCGCGCCGGATGGCGGCCGGGTGCTGGTCGATGGGCAGCCCTGTAGCGAGCTGGAGGAACGGGACCGCCGCGCCCGTCGTGCCAGCATCCAGCTGATCGCCCAGGATGCGCTGAGCTCCTTCGACCCGCGCTACAGCGTCGACCGGATCGTCGGCGAAAGCCTGGATGCGGTGCAGGTGTTCGGTGCCGAGCGCCGGCGGCGTGTGCTGGAGGTGCTGGACGCGGTCCGGCTCGGCCCGGCCTTTCTCGACCGCCATCCGCGTGAGCTGTCGGGCGGGCAGCGCCAACGCGTCGCGATCGCGCGCGCCTTCGCACCGCGGCCGCAGCTGCTGGTGGCGGATGAGCCGGTCAGCGCGCTCGACGTCTCGATCCAGGCGCAGGTGCTGGACCTGCTCGCCGAACTCCAGGCCGAGTCCGGCACCGCGCTGCTGTTCATCTCGCACGACCTCGGCGTCGTCCATCACCTCGCCGACCGGGTCGTGGTGATGAAGGGCGGCCGGGTGGTCGAATCCGGCGATGTCGCGGCGGTCTTCGCCGCCCCGCGCCACAGCTACACCCAGGCCCTGCTCGCCGCGGTGCCGACCCTGGCCGCCGCGGCCGCAGCCTGATTTCGAGTCCATTGAACCGAGGACAGATCGTCCGGGATAGAGGCATGAGCGACATCATCATCCACTCCTCCCCGCTCGCTCCCGAAGCCCAGCCCCTGCTGGAAGGGCTGATCGGCGAGTATGACGGCCGCTATGGCGGTCTCGAAAGCCGCCCGGGGGGCGCCCGCACGGAGATCCTGCGCTATCCGCCGCGGGCCTTCGCGCCGCCGATCGGGGACTTCCTGCTGCTGCTGCGCGACGGCGAGACGATCGCCGGCGGGGCCTTCATGAGCCATGACGACGAGACGGCGGAGCTGAAGCGCGTCTGGACCCATGGCGGCCTGCGGCGCCAGGGCCTGGCGCGGCGCATCGTCCTCGCTTTGGAGGAGAGTGCCGCGTCGCAGGGCTACACCCGCGCCTATCTCACCACCGGCTTCCGCCAGCCGGAGGCTACCGCACTCTATCTCTCGCTCGGCTACCGGCCGCTGTTCGATCCGGCGGCCGATCCGGAGCTGTACCGTTCGCTGCCGTTCGAAAAGCACATCGGCGCCAAGGCCGGCCAGCCGGGGCTCTCGCCGGTGCCGGCCCCCGCTGCCTCCCTCGCGGACGCCACGGCCCGCGTGACCGCGGTCAAGGCCCAGCAGGAAGCGAAGATCGCCGCCCGGCTCGTGCAACGGGAGACGGTGGCGTGATGATCCTCCGGACAGGAAGCAGAGCATGACGGACACGGCTGGACTCCGCCTCGGCATCGGCCTCGACGTGGCGGTGCTGAAGATTCCGCACGACACGGGATGGCAGGCGCTCTGGGGCGCGGTTGCGGACCGCCTCGATGGCGCGGCGGATTTCGTGACGCTGGAGGACGGTTTCGCCCGGCCCGAAGGCGACGGGCCGGACGCGGCGCTGCTCGCCAACTGGCTGGGCGCCCGCACCCGCCACATCGGCATCATCGCCGGTGCCCCGGTCAATTTCCTAGAACCGTTTCACGTCTCCACCGCGATCGCGACGCTGGACCATGTGACCGAGGGGCGGGCCGGCCTGCTGGTGCAGCAGCTGCGTGGCGAACGGGCGGCCGAAGCCGGGCGGGCCATCGGCAGCCTCGGCGGTTTCCCGGCGATCGACCCGGCGGCGCTCGGCCGCGACGCGCTCGACGCGGTCGAGGTCATCCGCCGGCTGTGGGACAGCTGGGAGGATGATGCGGTGATCCGTGATCCGGAAAGCCAGCGCTTCCTCGACGGCGCCAAGCTGCACAATATCGATTTCAAGGGCGCCGGGTTCAGCGTGCTCGGCCCCTCGATCACGCCGCGCCCGCCGCAGGGCCAGCCGGTGGTCGCCACGACCTTCGCCTCGGGTGACGACCCGGCGCTGGCCGCCGCGGCGGATCTCGTCTTCCTGCGCCCCGGCGCCGAGGGACTGGTATCGCTCCTGGCGAAGCTGCGGGACCAGACGACAGGCCGTGACCCGCTGCGCTTCGCGGATGTGCCGGCTGGCAGGGGCGGGGCGGCGGGCCTGGCCGTGCAGGTCGCGGAGTGGTCGGCGGCGGGCCTCGACGGCATCCGCCTCCAGCTCGGCGGCCCCGAAATCGATCTGCCGGAGCTGGTCGAGACCATCCTCCCCGCCCTGCGCCGGGCGGGAGTCACGCCCGGCGCCCCGGGCGCCACCCTGCGCGAACGGCTCGGCCTGCCGGCGGCCGTGAATCGCTACGCCGCCGCTGCCGCCTGACCGCATATCGGAACCGCATCATGTCGAAGAAGCAGGTCATCCTCGGGGCGCAGTTCCCCGGCGTGAACAATTTCACCGTCTGGAGCGATCCGGCGGCGGGCAGCCAGATCGCCTTCTCCTCGTTCCGGCATTTCGCCGAGACGGTGGAGCGCGGCAAGTTCGACTTCATCTTCCTGGCCGAAGGCCTGAGGGTGCGCGAACAGAAGGGCCGCTTCCACGATCTCGACGTGGCGGGCCGCCCCAACACGCTGGCGATCCTGACCGCGCTGGCCGCCATCACCCGCCATGTCGGGCTGATCGGCACGCTGACCACCACCTTCAACGAGCCCTATCCGCTGGCGCGTCAGCTCGCGACGCTCGACATCCTGTCGGGCGGGCGGTCGGGCTGGAACATGGTGACGTCGCCCGGCGCGTTCACCGGGGCCAATTTCCGATGCGGCGACCATCTGCCCTTCGCCGAACGCTATGAGCGGGCACGGGAGTTCGTCGAAGCCGCGCGCAGGATCTGGACCCAGCCAGACTTTGCCGTCCAGTCGAAGCATGTCGACATCGCCGGTCGCTCCGCCCTGTCGCCCCTGCCGCAGGGGACCCCGGTGATCGCCCAGGCCGGCGATTCCGATACGGGGCGGGACCTCGCCGCCAGCCATGCCGACCTGATCTATTCCCGGCACGGCACGCTGGAGGATGGCCAGGCCTTCTACCGCGACGTCAAGGGCAAGCTGGCCAAACACGGCCGCCATCCGGACGAGCTGAAGATCCTGCCCGGCGCCGCCTTCGTTCTCGGCGACAGCGCGGAGGATGCGCAGGAGAGGCTGGCCGCCATCCGGCTGCAGCAGGTCAGCCCGAAGAACGCGATCGTGTTCCTGGAGCAGGTCTGGAACCGCGATCTCTCGTCCTACGACCCGGATGGTCCGTTGCCTGAGGTCGATCCCGATGTCGCCGTGCAGGCCATCTCGCAGGGCCGCGCCGCCCGTTACGACAATCGGCTGGAGACGGCCCGCACCTGGCGCGAGATCGCCGAACGCGACAAGCTCAGCATCCGCCAGCTGATCATCAAGGTGACGGCGCGGCAGCACTTCGTCGGCACGCCCGAGACGGTGGCGCGCGAGATCAACCTCTACGTCCAGTCGGATGCTGCCGACGGCTTCGTCTTCGCCCCGCATCTCACGCCCACGGGATTCGACGAGTTCGTCGACAAGGTGGTGCCCTATCTCCAGGACTGGGGTGTGTTCCGCCGCGACTACCAACAGACGACCCTGCGCGGGCATCTCGGCCTGCGAGTCGGCGGAGATGCTGCCGGCGATCAACGCCTGAGCGCTTGAACGGCCTGGGCGCCTCGGTAATGAAAGGTCACGCCGCGGACAATATCAAGACCGCCGACGCGGTGGTGGTATCGAGCGCGGTGAAGGACGACAACCCGGAAGTGGTGGCGGCACGCGCGCACAAGATTCCGGTGGTGCCGCGCGCCATCATGCTGGCTGAGTTGATGCGGTTGAAGCAGGGCATCGCGGTTGCCGGCACTCACGGCAAGACTACGACCACCAGCCTGGTCGCCAGCGTGCTCGCCGAAGCGGGCATGGATCCGACTTTCGTTATCGGCGGC
>NZ_JBYRFX010000818.1:0-4676 GCF_057815775.1 Inquilinus sp. | reverse complement strand
GCCGATGTGGAGCTGCACAAGGTCATCAGCTTCCACCGCATCCGGCGCTGACCCGGCGGCGCCCGCGGCGATCGGACCCTGGCCATACCGGCCGGGACCGGCCACTCTGCGGGCATGCGCCTGCTTGCCATCAGCGACCTGCACCTCGCCTCCGACGCTAGCTTCGAGCGGCTCGACGCCTTGCCCGCCTGCCCCGAGGACTGGCTGATCCTGGGCGGCGACATCGCCGAGAGCGTCGATGGGCTGGAGCGGGCCTTCACCGCGTTCGCCGCCAAATTCGCGAAGCTGTTCTGGGTGCCGGGCAACCACGAGCTGTGGACCCGCGCGCGTAGCCCGGCCGCACCGCGCGGGGTCGAGCGCTACGAGGCGCTGGTCGCCCTGGCCCGGCGCCACGGCGTGGTGACGCCGGAAGACCCCTACCCGGTCTGGCCCGGCCCCGGCGGGCCGCATGCGATCGCGCCGCTGTTCCTGCTGTACGACTACAGCTTCCGGCCGCCCGACCTGCCGCTGGAGGAGGTGGTGGCCTGGGCGGCGGAGGAGAGTGCCGTCTGCGCCGACGAGCTGCTGCTGCATCCCGACCCGTACCCGACGCGGCAGGATTGGTGCCGCGCCCGGGTGGCGCTGACGGCGCAGCGGCTGGCCGCCCTGCCGGCCGACTTGCCGACGGTGCTGGTCAACCACCACCCGCTGCGCCGCGACCTGGTGCGCATTCCCCGCATCCCGCGCTTCAGCCCGTGGTGCGGCACCACCCTGACCGAGGACTGGCACCAGCGGTTCCGCGCCACGGTGGCGGTCAGCGGCCACCTGCACGTCCGCCACACCGACTGGCGCGACGCGACGCGGTTCGAGGAGGTGTCGCTAGGCTACCCCTATCAGTGGGAACAGGCCTACGGCATCGCCGGCTATCTCAGGGAGATCCTGCCCGGCCCGCCGGAGCCGCCGCCCGGCATCAGGGCGTCAGGGCAACGCTTCGTACCGCGATGACCGGATCCGGCTTGGGGTGATGCAGGGCCAGGCCGAGCATGTGCCGGGGCGACGGCCGCCACTGGCGGAAATGCCAGGCCGCACCATCCACCGCGGGGTCGAGGAAGCGCACCGCCGGCCGGTCCGACAGCGCCTCCACCACGAAACTGTCCAGCGCGATGGTCAGGCCGCCGCCCAGCGCCTTCACATAGGCTTCCTTGACCGTCCAGATGCCCAGAAAGGCCTCGCGGCGCTGGTCGGCCGGCACCAGCCGCAGCGCCGCCGCCTCCGCCGCGGCGAAGCGGCGGTCGGCAATGCGCGGTTCGACCACCCGGCCGAGCCATTCCAGGTCGACGCCGATCACCGTGCCCGGGGCGGCGGCGCACACCACCATGCCCTCGGCATGCGAGATGTTGACGCCGATCGACCGACCCGCCAACGGTGAGCAGACCAGCGGCTTGCCATGGTCCCCGACGGCGAAATCCCACTCCCTGGCCGGTACGCCGGTCATGTCGTGCAGCAGGCGGCGCATCAGCGACCGGGCGGCGGCGAAGCGGCGGCGGTCGCCCGGCACGGCGAAGCGCGCGGCGCGGGCCCGCTCCGTCTCGGTCAGCAGCGGCCAACAGGCCTCGACCACGGCATCGTCCTCGGCGACCTCGGCCGTCCAGACATGTGCGTCCGGGGGACCCTCGGTCATGCCGCCGGATCGCTCATTTCGCGGAAATGCCGCCGAGTTGGCAGATATGCGCCCATTCGGCCTCACCGACCGGGCTGACCGACAGCCGGCTCTGGCGGAGCAGGCCGAGGCCGGACAGATCGGGATCGGCCTTCATCTGCTTCAGCGTCACCGGGATCTTCAACGGCCGCAGCGCCTGGACGTCGACCATGCCGAAGCGGCCTTTCTCGTCGCTCGGGTCGGGATAGTATTCGCGCACGATCTCGACGATGCCGACGATCTCCAGCCCGTCATTCGAGTGGTAGAAGAAGGCTTGGTCGCCGATCTTCATCGCCTTGAGGTTGTTCGATGCCTGGTAGTTGCGCACCCCGTCCCAATGGGTGCGCTTGGCCTTGACCATCTGCTCCCAGCCCCATTTGACGGGTTCGGACTTCACCAGCCAGTGGTTCACGACTCAGCCTCTCGGTCGACATGCTCATGGGATCCGGACGCTAGCGGAAAGCCCTGCGCCTTTCCAGGATCCACAGTCACCGGAAGGATCACCTTCCCCGGCAGGATGGTGTAAACGCCTGAGACTGGACATCCGACCAAGCAAGCCAAGGAGAGTGCCATCGTGACGGGCAGAATGCTTCTGGGGATCGCCGCGCTGTGTGCGCTGCTGCCGTTCCAGGCCGAGGCGCAATCGGTCACCGACATGGCCGTGCTGAAGGGACTCGCACCGGTCACCGCCCTGTCCGGCACCAATGCCGGCCGCGCCGCCCTGTCGGCGAATTACACCGTCACCGGCGGGATCCAGACCGGTGCCATCCGCCAGCCCACCCTGCTGCCCTTCCCGGACCAGCAGCAGCAGGCCCTGCGGGACGCGTACATCACCGACGGCAACCTGGCCGATCTCGCGGACGGCCTGGGAACGACGCTCGGCGCGGCCTATCAGGCCCGCGCCCACTACATCGACCGGGACCGCTTCACCAATCTCTCCCAGCCGGTCGCCGACCTGATCGCCTACGCGAACGCGACAGCTGCCTTGAATTCGAACGCCGGGAAGTACTTCTTCGCCAACGCGACCACCGACGGCAAGACGCCCGTCTCGGCCGAAGCCGCCGCGATCCTGAAGGACATCGGCGGCTCGCCTGACATGTTCGGCAAGGGCTACGGCCGCCCAGCCGGGACGTCCGGGGCCAACGCCTTCGGCAATTCGCGCCCGTTCCAGACCGAACCAAGCGTCCTGCCGATCGTCGGGCCGGACTACTTCAACGCCCCCGCCGACAACGTGGTCTACAACCGCGGGCCGGTCATGAACCTGACCGACAGCCCGTCTTTCCCGAGCGGCCACACGACCTACGGCTACACCGGGTCGCTGGTCCTGGCCATCCTGACGCCGGATCGCTACCAGCAGATGATCGCGCGCGGCGCCGAATACGGGAACGATCGCATCATCATGGGGGCGCACTACGCCATGGACGTCCTGGCCGGGCGGACGCTGGCCACCTATGACATGGCCCATCTTCTGGCCAACGACCCCGATTATCTCGGCCGCACCCTGCCGCACGCGCCGGCCATCAAGGATTTCCAGGCGGCCGTGACCGCGGCACGCGCCGACATGACCGCCGCCCTGGAGGCTGCCTGCGGCAACAAGGTCGATGTCTGCGCCCGCGAAGACATCGGACGGCTGAGCAATCCGGCCGCGAACGACGCCTTCTATGCGGTGACGCAGACCTACAACCTGCCGGTCGTCTACCCGGAACTGGCCGGCGCGGTGGAAGATGTCGGCACGCTGGCGCCGGAGGCGGGACACCTGCTGACAGCGGCCTTCCCCTCGCTGACCCTGGACCAGGCCAACCGGATCCTGACGGAGACGCAGGGCCCCGGCGGCGGGTTCCTGGACAACGGCTCGTCCTTCGGCGTCTATTCGCGCCTCAATCTTTACGCGGCGGCCGGGCGAGCGGCTGCCATGGTCGCCGGCCACTGAATCTGCCCTGGAAGGCCGGGCGGAGCGGGCTCTAGCCCTCGCGCCTGGCCGGGCGCAGCAGCAGGCCGGCGATGGCGGTGTCGATCGCGGCACCGTGGTTCAGCACCGCGTCGACGGCGGCGATGACAGGCGCATCGATGCCGGCCTTGGCCGCCAGCCGCGCCGCCGCCGCCGCGGTCCACACCCCTTCGGTGACCGAACGGCGGGCGCCGAGGATCTCGGCCAGCCCCCGCCCCTGCCCCAGCGCGATGCCGAGCGAGGTGTTGCGGCTGGTGGCGCTGCAGGCGGTCAGCAGCAGGTCGCCCAGGCCGGACAGGCCCATCAGCGTTTCCGGCCGCGCGCCGAGCCCGGCGCCGAGCCGCATCATCTCGGCCAGGCCGCGCGTCACCAGCGCCGCCCGAGCGTTCTCGCCCAGGGCCCGGCCGGTGACGATGCCGGCGGCGATGGCCAGCACGTTCTTCAGGGCGCCGCCCAGGGCGACGCCGCGCAGATCTTCGGTCCAATAGAGGCGCAGCGCCGCGTGGCCCAGGCTGCGGGCCAGGGCGGCGCCGGCCCCCGCATCGGTGCAGGCCAGGGTCAGGGCGGTCGGCAGGCCACGCGCCACCTCCGCGGCGAAGCTCGGGCCGGACAGCAGCACCGGCTCCGCCTCCGGCCGCGCCTCGGCCGCGACCTCGTCCATGAACCGGCCGGTCGCGGTCTCGATGCCCTTGGCGGTGATCAGCAGCGGGCCGGGGCGCGGCGGCAATTGCTCCAGGATCGGGCGCAGCATCTGCGCCGGCACGGCGAGAAGGCGCAGATGATCCCCGACCGCGGTGAGATCGGCGGTGACCGTGATGCCGGGATGCAGCGCGATATCAGGGAGATAGGCCGCGTTCTCGCGGTCGCGCCCGATCGCGGCGGCGCGGTCCGGGTCGCGGGCCCACAGCACCACGGGGTGGCCGGCCCCGGCGAAGCTCTGCGCCAGCGCCGTGCCCCAGGCGCCGGCGCCGATCACGGCGATCCCCGGGCGGGTCACGCCTTCACCCCGGCGCCGATCGCGGCGGCGGCGGTCGGGTCCAGCGGCCAGCG